>CAZERK010000326.1:0-4712 GCA_964514515.1 uncultured Planctomycetaceae bacterium | reverse complement strand
CAGGCAGATGGCCCACGACCTGGCCCTTCCACGCGACCAACTCGTAGCCCCAGGCCGCGCCGCCGAAGCGGGAGGCGACGAACCCGACGACCGTCGTGAGCAGAATTCCGTAGAGCAGCGCCCCGCGCAACTGGTAGGCGAGCATGACGCCCGTGACGAGAAGGCCGAAGAGCGTCAGCAGGACGACGGGGCTGCGGAGGTTGCCGAGCTTGACGTACACGGCCGGGTCATCGACGACGATGCCGCCCCATTGCAGACCGACGAAGGCAATCAACAGTCCGATGCCCGCGGCGATGGCGTACTTCAACGAGTCGGGGATGCCCCGCATGAGGGATTCCTGAAGGCCGGTGACGGTAAGGAGGATGAAAGCGCAGCCCGCGATCAGGTTGGCGGCCAGGGCTTCCTGCCACGCCCAGCCCATCGCTCCGCAGACGGCGAACGCGAAGAAGAAGTTGTGCCCCATCGCCGGCGCCAGGGCGATCGGGAGATTCGACCAGAGCCCCATCAGGATGCAGGCCAGCGCGCTGCACACGCACGTCGCGACGAATACGCCGCCCTTGGGCATGCCGGCGGCGCTGAGGACGACCGGCTGTACGATGATGATGTAGGACAAGGCCATGAAGGTCGTCGCGCCGCCGACGATCTCGCGGCCGACGGTGCTGTTGCGTTCGCGGAGATGGAACAGTCGGTCGAGCACGTTGTGACTCCCGGTCGTCTCATCCAGCCGAAGATGTGGGCCGTCTTGGGTCGAGGCGTCGTCGGTCGCGGCTTGCGTCGTCTCGACGGTCCGTAGTTTATGGTTTGATTCTTGATACGCAAGACGGCGGCGACGGCGGCGCCGTTTGGACGATCATGGATGGGTCGCAGGCGCCTTGCGAGGCGCGGAGGCGGTCATAGAATGCCTCAAGCCTGTGCGTCTGGAGCTGCTGACGAGACGTCATCGCGGTACCCGCTTCTCGCTTGGAAGACTGCCCGGACTTGAGTCCGGGGCTCGTGTTGTCGGATGCTCTGCGAACGGCAGGAGTACTGTGCGCCTTCCAAATGGTCATCGGGAACCGTCCATCCAAGCCTGAAGACGTGACCCCCGCCAGGATGTCCTTCGGGGAGCACCTGGAGGAGCTGCGGCGCCGTCTGATCTGGGCGATCGTCGGCCTGGTGGCGGCGACCATCCTCTGCTTCAACTTCGGCGACCGAATCATCGAGATCCTGACGACGCCCTACTGCGTGGCGATGGAGCAGTTGGGCTTCGACCCCCGGATGGTGCAGCTCAATCCGATCGAGTCGTTCATCGAGTACTTCAAGATATCGCTCAAGTTCGGCGTGGTGCTGGCGGCGCCGTGGGTGTTGTACCAAACCTGGAAGTTCGTGGAGAGCGGGCTGTTCTCCCACGAGCGCCGCGTCGTGAGGTACTTCGCCCCGGCGTCGATCGGGCTGTTCGTGATCGGCGCGTCGTTCATGGTTCTCGTCGTGTTGTCGGGTCTGCTGAAGTTCCTGATCGCGATCTCGACGTGGTTTCCGCTGCCCAGTCACGACAACTTCCTGTATCGGTTCTACTCGTCGCCGGCCGGCGAGCAGGCCGCGGCGACGCAGCCGGCGCCGGAATTGGGCGTGCCGGTCGTCTCGACGGACCCGGCCTCGCCGCAAGAGGGCGAGGTTTGGTTCAATCGGCGCACGCAGCGGTTGAACGTGCATCACGACCACCAGACGCATTTCGTTCGGATGCAGGAGGCCGGCAGCCGGCAGTTCGTGCAGCCGTTCTTCAGCGTGTCGGAGTACCTCGGTTTCGTGGTGAACCTGGGGCTGGCGTTCGGATTCGGCTTTCAGATTCCCATCGTCGTGGTGTTTCTGATCGTGGTCCGCATCCTGAGCGCGGCGGTCCTCGCCTCGGCGCGCAAGTACGTGATCCTGGGCGTGACGATCCTGGCGGCCGTCCTGACGCCGACGCCGGACGTCGGGACGATGCTGCTCCTGGCGATTCCCATGCTCCTCTTGTTCGAAGCCGGCCTGCTCATCGGCCGATTGATCGAGCGCCAATCTGCCGAGCGTTGATCGCCGCCGGGCTTCATCCCAACCGGAGCACCGCACGGGATCGGGGCAGTACCCGGTTGCGTACGCCCCGGGACAGGCAGCCGCCGAGCGGCGTGCATGCTCAGCGTTCAGCACGAAGGCACAGACGCAGCGCTCCCGGCGCGATGGGACGGCCAACGCAACATGCGAGCAGGCCTTACAGTCCTTCGCGTCGGCCGGCCGCCGCGCCAAACGCTGAACATGTTCGGGGGCGACGCTGCGCGCAAGCGGGAAATGCCCTATTCAACGATGGCTTTCAGCGAGGCGGCCAGGCGGCGGTGCGTCGCGGCGCCGGGGCCGCCGTCGGCGGCGAGTCGTTCGTGAAGGTCGGCGAGGCCGCGGAGGACCGTCGGATCGCAGGGCAGCCGGTCTGCGGCGGCAGTCAGAGCTTCCAGGGCGGCATGCAGGTGGTCGGCGGCCGCGTAGGCGAGCCCCAGGTTCAACCAGGCATCGGGGGCGTCGGGCGTCAGCATCGTGACACGCTTGAAGCACCAAGCCGCCTGCAAGGGCTCGTCGAAGTCCATCCAGACGATTCCCAGGTTGAAATAGCCTGCGGCCGCGTTGGGTTGAAGCTCGACGAAGGTTTCCCAGGCGTCGCGGGCCTCGGTGAGTCGGCCGGCTCGTTGGCAGAGCGTGGCCAGGTTGTACCAGCCGCGGGCGTGGCCGGGGTCGATCGCCACGAGGCGACGAAACTGCTCGGTCGCCTCCGTGAAACGGGCCTGCCGGTAGAGGAGGACGCCGAAGTTGTAACGAGCGGCGGCGTCCTGCGGCGTCCGCAACACGACGGAGGCGTACAGCTCGGCAGCCCGTTCGTATTGTCCGGCGGCGACCAGCGCGGCCGCCTTGGCAGACTGGGTGGCGGCGTCCTCGGGCGATCGGGCGAGAAGCCGGTCGAGGCGCGACACGGCGGCGTCGACCTGGCCGGCCTGCGTATCGTGCGATGCGACGAAGAGTTGAGCGAGCGGATAGCTGAGGAGGTTGCTGCGAAGGCGCGTCACGGCGGCGTCAAGGCGATCGGCCAAGGCGGCGGCCAACCGCAGACGGTCGGTCCACGTCGGTCGTCGGGCAGGGCGCGACGGCTTCGCACGCCGGCCTGTTCGCTTCGCTCCGACGCGAGGCTCTTGCACCTGATCGAGACGATGCCGCACGGACGTGCGAGCGGGCGCGGCGGCGGGTTGCCCCGGCAGAGGCGCGGAAGGCGACCGAGCCAGCGGCGATGAAGGCGAAGCGGGGGTCAGTTGCCGAGCATCCTGGCGGACGGGCGTGCGAGCCGCCGCAGTCCTTGGCGTGACGGGCGTGCGAGCCGCGGGCTCGTCCTCGGAAGAAGCGTACCACGAGATGACCGTGATGAAGACGCCGAAGGCGAAGATGGACACCGGAATGAGAAGCCGCGTGTTCACGACGATTATCGTGTCGGCCGTGCCGGGCGATGTCAACGCGGAGAGGGCAGCGGAAGAGCGGGCGATATCGGGGCAGAAGCGGCTGCGGCAGACCGGGCGATGCCGCAAAGCAGAAGCAGCCAGAAGCAGCCGGGGTTGGGCGGAGCGATGGCTCTGCGGCGGAGAAGAGGCGGGCCTGTCACGAAAGGAGGAAATCGTTCAACTCAGGCTGAATCCGTCTTGGACGCGCCGAGCGGTTGTCGTTGGGGAAGGCGGCCTTGATTGTTTTGCAGCCACCCGCCGGCCAAGGCCGGCGGCTCTCAAAGCGCGGCGAGTCGGCCACGACCGATGGGGATGGGCCATCGGAAGGGAGTCGGCGCGACACGGTTGAGGAGGGCGGGCGAACAGCGCGAATAAGATGGCAAAGAGCATGATCGGACGAAAAAGAACTTCGGGCCGCTGCTCTTTGCGATATTCTTCCCCACCGGCGGCGGATGGACGGCAAACCCGGTCCAATCCGCTCGCCAAGTGATCGGTTGAGTTCGCGGAAAGTCTCCTTTCAGTCCTTCTAAATCGTAGTATCGGCTGGGCGGTTGGTCAAAGTCCCGTCGCGATATCCGGCGTTGCATGGCAACTATCTGCGTTGTTTGGCGATGTTGCGCAGCCGTTACGAAACCGTACCGGGACAGGCTGTTTCGGCCGCTCGTCTTGCGTTGAGCGTGGCGCCGCCCGAACTGGGGTCCGGGGCTCGTCGGCTGCTTGGGGCGGCGTTAACATGGAGAGAGGCATCGATGAACGGGAGCCCGTGAGGGATTGGCCGCGCGCATCATGGGTCGGCAGTTTTGGATCATCGGAACGGCGGGGCGCAAGGATCATGGCAAGTCCAGTTTGGTCCGCGCGCTGACGGGAACTGACCCGGACCGGCTGCCGGAAGAGAAGGCCCGGGGCATGACCATCGAGTTAGGTTTTGCGCACCTGAGTCTGCCGGATGCGCAGGGCCAGCCCGACGCGTTGCGCATCGGCATCGTGGACGTGCCGGGGCACGAGCGGTTTGTTCGGATGATGGTGGCCGGAGCGACGGGCGTCGATCTGGGCATGTTGGTCGTCGCGGCGGACGACGGCGTGATGCCGCAGACGCGCGAGCACGTAGAAATCCTCGACTTGCTTGGGGGCTCGACCGGGCTGGTTGCCATGAGCAAGGTCGACCTCGTGCAGGCGGAGCGGATCGAGGAGGTTCGCCGGCAGATCGCGGCCCTGGCGGCCGGC
>CAZERK010000325.1:0-4713 GCA_964514515.1 uncultured Planctomycetaceae bacterium | reverse complement strand
CAGGGCGTGGGTGCCGAAGCTGAAGAAGTCGGCCACCGCGGCGATGCGGTCGGCCGTCAGGGCCGCGCGCGGCGTCTCGATCATCGTGCCGACCATGTAGCTCAGCTTGACGCCGGCGGTCTTGAGGACCTCGTCGGCGACCTGCCGCGTGCGGTCGACCAGGATCTTGAGCTCCTTGGCGTCGATGCACAGCGGAATCATGATCTCGGGCGACACCTTGATGCCACGCTGGCGGCACTCGACGGCGGCCTCGATGATGGCTCGGACCTGCATCTCCAGGATTTCCGGATAGGTGATCGCCAGGCGGCAGCCGCGATGGCCCAGCATGGGATTGGCCTCGTGCAGCAGCTCGACGCGGCGGCGGACCTGCTCGAAGTCCACGCCGATCTTGTTCGCCAGCTCACGCTGCTGGGGCTCCTCGTGGGGCACGAACTCGTGCAACGGCGGATCGAGCAGGCGGATCGTCACCGGCCGGCCGTTCATCGCCTCGAAGATGCCGATGAAGTCCTGCCGCTGGAAGGGCAGCAGCGTGTCCAGCGCGGCTCGGCGGTCCTGCTCCGTCTCGGCGAGGATCATCCGCTGAATCGCCAGGCGCCGGTCTTCCGTGTCGAAGAACATGTGCTCGGTCCGGCACAGGCCGATGCCCTCGGCCCCCATCTTGACCGCGTTCTCGGCGTCGTACGGCGTATCGGCGTTCGTGCGGACCTTCAGCCGTCGGGCCGCGTCGCACCAACCCATGAGCGTGTAGTATTCTTGCGGCAGCGACGGCGTAACGAGCGGGATTTCGCCTTCATAAACGGCGCCTTCCGCGCCGTCGAGCGTCACGTAATCGCCTTCTCGCAGCATCTTGCCGCTGATCGACAGCGTGCCGCCGTGCTCGTCGATGTTGAGGCCCGAGCAACCGACGACGCAGCATTTTCCCCAGCCGCGCGCGACCACCGCCGCGTGCGACGTCTTGCCGCCGGTCGCCGTCAGGATGCCGACCGCCGCGTGCATGCCGCCCACGTCTTCGGGGCTCGTCTCCTTGCGAACGAGGATGACCTTCCGGCCCTCGGCGTTCCACCGCTCGGCCATCGGGGCCGTCAGGGCGATCTGCCCGCAGGCGGCGCCGGGCACGGCGTTGTTGCCGATGCCCAGTTGGCGAACGGAGAGCGACTTTGAGTCGAAAGACGGATCGATGATCGGGTAGAACAAGCGCTCGATGTCGGCGCCCTTGATGCGGCAGATGGCTTCCGCTTTCGTGATGACCGGCTTTACCGCCGCGGCCGCGTAACGCTTCGGCAGGTAGCCCTTCTTCATCAGACGATTCGCCTCGGCCTTGGTCAGCAGCGGCTTGGTCGCGTGATCGACCGCGATCTTGAACGTCGCCGCGGGCGTCCGCTTGCCGGTGCGGCATTGCAGCATGTAGAGCTTGCCGCGCTCGACCGTGAACTCCAAGTCCTGCATTTCCTTATAATGCGCCTCCAGCATGACGCGGACGCCACAGAGCTGGTCGTACACCTCGCGGTTGTACGTGCCCAATTCGCTCAGCGGAATCGGCGTGCGGATGCCGGCCACGACGTCCTCGCCCTGCGCGTTCATCAGCAGGTCGCCGTAGAAGACGTTCTCGCCGCTGCTGGGGTCGCGCGTGAAGCAGACTCCCGTGCCGCTGTCCTCGCCCATGTTGCCGAAGACCATCTGACAGATGTTGACGCCCGGGCCGGGCAAGCCGTGAATCTTCTCGACCTCCCGATACTTGACCGCCTTCTCCGCCATCCAGGACTCGAAGACGGCGTTGATCGCCCCGACGAGCTGCTGCCATGGATTCTGCGGAAATTCCTGCCCCCGCTCCTGGTGGTAGAACGCCTTGAACTCGTTGCACAGGTCGCGGAGATTCTCCTCCGTGAGCTGCGTGTCGTTCTGCAGGCCCAGCCGCTGCTTCATGCCGTGCAGCTTGCCTTCGAGCGTCTCCTTCGACAGCCCGACGACGACGGTCGAGTACATCTGGATGAAGCGGCGATAGGAGTCCCAGGCGAATCGGGCGTTGCCGGTCGCCCTGGCCAAGCCCTCGACCGACTTGTCGTTCAGGCCGAGGTTCAAGATCGTCTCCATCATGCCGGGCATGGAGACCGCGCTGCCGGACCGCACGGAGACGAGCAACGGATCCTTGGCGTCGCCCAACTTCTTGCGGCAAACGCGCTCCATCTTGGCGAGGTTGTCCCGCACCTGCTTCTCGAGTCCGACCGGCCATTTCCGGCCGCGCTCGTAGTACAGCCCGCAGGCTTCCGTCGTGAGGGTAAATCCGGCAGGGACGGGCAGACCGATGTTCGTCATCTCGGCCAAGCCGGCGCCCTTGCCGCCCAACAAGGCCTTCTGGTCGCCTCGGCCTTCGGCCTTGCCGCTTCCGTAAAAGTAAACGTACTTCGTCGCCATCTTGAGGTTGCTCCTCGAAAGGGTGGTCAGCACCAGGCCCTTGTGGTGCGAGGTTTGGTGTCGTCTACGTTCTTTCATCGTCTCCAGTTCGGTCGAGGATGACATCTCGTCGGCGTGACCCGACCGCACCGGGACCGGCAGACTCTACGTAGCACGGATGGGCATGTCAACGTAAGCCGCCGCCTTCGCCGGAACCCGGCTCGCGGCGCGACGGAGGCGCCGGGCAGCACGAGGAGGCATCGGGCAGACTGGCGGAGGCTCGGGGCCGCGCATCGAGGCGTTTGACAGCCTGACGGAAGCATCGGGCGCACAAAGGCATCGAGCGCCGCGCCGGCAGCAGCGCGTCGCAGGAGTACTGATATCGCGTTTGCGGCTCCGCGTGTTACATGAACGCCTCGTGAGCCTGACGGCGAAGTCGCCCCAATGCACGTCCTTTCTCGGACGCCCCAGCGGATTCCCCGCCACCGGTTTGCCCAGTCGAAACTTGAATCGCAATATTGACGAGAAGCACCGGGGGAGACTGACGCGAGGTGCGCCTCAGCGGGCGGTCCGATCCGACGCCGAGGACGTCGGACGATACCTGGGAGGCTAAGAATGCGAAAATACGACCGGGCCATCGGCATTGCAGTACTGGCAATCGCATGTCTCGTTTCGCCGCTGGTCCAAGCAGACGGCACGTCGACGCCGATGATCGGCTGGCATCGCTCCGGCCGAGATTATCCCTACTCCGCCTTCTGGGATGGCAGCTCCTGGACCAACACGGTTTCCGGGCGGAACTTCAGTAACGAGACCGTCTGGATGGTCCTGCGAAACTGCCCAACACGCGATGAATACGCGATGGGCAGCCTGGACTGGAACAGCGACGTCAACATCCAATTCTTCAGCAACGGCTCCTGGAGCGGACTGACGGAAGTCACTTCCAACGCCGGCGGCTGGGGCACGCGGTCGTTTGATCTGGCCTACGAGCAAACCTCCGGCGACCTATTGGCTGCGTATTGGAGCGACGGCTGGCCAGGTACGCTGTGCTATCGCGCGTCGTCGGGAGGCGGCCTGTCCAGCGAGCGAACCCTCAGTCTCCCGGAAAGCTTCCGCGCCGAATGGGTCAAGCTGGTCGCACGCCCGAACTCCGACCAGATTCTGCTGCTGGTTATGAACATCACGACGGACCTGTACGCAGCATGGTGGAATGGCGGCGCCTTCGGCTCCGTGGTCACGCTTCACGACGATTTCGGCCTCGGCCTCACCGAACGCTTCGATGCGGCCTTCGAATCGCAATCCGGCGATCTGCTCGTCGTCTACGCCTCAAGCGGCAGTCAACAACCGCGCTACCGCACGTGGAACGGCTCGTCGTGGTCTTCGGAAGGAAGCCTGCCGAGCGTCGGCAGCAATCAGCGGTGGATGCGATTGGCGGCGGATCCGGCCAGCGATCAGATCCTGTTCGCCTGCTCGGATGACGCCCGAGACTTGAACACCAACGTCTGGAACGGCAACAGTTGGGGCAGCAACCAGCGATTGTGCACGGAGGTCAGTTGGGCGCAGTTGCGCGCCTTTGACATCGCCTACGAGAATGGCGGCGGGCGAGCTTTGATCGTCCATTCGAAAGACTGGGATGATCGGTTTCGCTACCGCGTCTGGAACGGCAGTAGCTGGTCGTCGGAACAGACGGGGGCGAACCTCGGCGACATCGTCATCATCCCGCAACTGACGACCGGCCTCAATCCCGGCGAAATCTTCGTGGGCATCCAGGACAACGGCAATGACCTGAACGCCCTGCTCTGGACGGGATCGGGGTTCACCGCAAACCAGCGCGTCGAGTCGACCCAGCCGGCCTGGGGCCAGGAATGCTTCATGATCGCCCTGCCCCGATCGGCAGCCCAGCTCTTCACCGATGTCTCGTCGGCTGCGGGCTTCGCCGTCCGGACCACCGATAGCGACGAATGGGGCTCCGGACTCCTCTGGGGCGATCTCGACAACGACGGCGATCTCGACGCCATCGTGACCGGCAACAGCTCGTCGCGCCTGCTTGCCAACGTCGGCGCGGGGGCAAGCTTCGCTGCAAGCACGTTCGGCGGCGGGAGCGTCTACCGCCAAGGCGCCCTCCTGGACGTCGACAACGACGGCGACCTCGACTTCTGGGGCATGACCCACTACCAGACGGAGAAGCTGTTCATCAACAACGGTGCCGCAGCCTTCACGGACGGCGGCGACGGCGGATTCAGCGCCCCCAGCAACGACGAGGGCATGGCGGCGGCCGACGTGAACGGCGCCGGCCGGTGCGATGCCCTCGCATTCTCCGAGAAC
>CAZERK010000324.1:0-4727 GCA_964514515.1 uncultured Planctomycetaceae bacterium | reverse complement strand
CGAGCAGGCTGGCAAACAGGACTGCAAGGATCAGCCCCCCGCCCAGCCGGGAGCCTCCAATCCGGTTCGCGCGGTGCGTCGCGTCGGACGCGAGATGCGTCGCATCTGGCGACAAGGAGCTATCCCCGATGCCGGAATCATCGCGTCGTGCTGTGCTCGATGCGGCATCCCTCGAACGCCGCTGTCGGCAGCAGCAGGCAACTCGCCCGCCCCACGCAACGACGGCCGCCATCGCCAGCCCGGCCAGCCAGAGCCGCGCGTTCGCCTCGCCGAGAATCGTCAAGCTCGCGTAGAGCCCCGCCATGACCAACGCCTGTCCGGTCAGCCAGCCTGCTCCCAGCACGAGCATCGCGTTGAGCCGTCGACGGTCCAACCACGCGACGAGACCGGCCCCCGCCAGCCACGGCACCAATAAGCCGCCTATCGCCCACGCAGCCGTCACGGCATCCTTCTCCTGAGCAGGTAGGCGTCGGGCGCTGACTGCTCCAGCAACTCCGCGCGGATGACGGGGCCGCTGTTCCATCGAAACGCCCCGTTCGCCTCGTCGAAAACTGCCCCCGCGGCGTGCAGTACGACCACGGAGTCGGCCTGCGCGTACTGCGTCCGCTGATGCCGCGCAGGGACGAGCAGGTAGTCCAAGCGTCGCGACGGCGTAAACGAGTCGTCGCAGACGACGGCATAGCTGGCGCCGGGCGGCGACAGCCGTAGCAGCCGATCGTAGGCCCAGGCGACGTCCGTGCCGTAGATGGCGGCCACCCGATCCGGCCAGTCCTTGCCGCGCAGCTCGCCGACCTCCACCTCGGCCTGCATCGCCAGATTGCGCGTCGCCTGGGCATCGGCGACGAACCAGGCCGCCAGCACGATGCCCGCGAGTACGCGAAAGGTGATCAGTCGCCGCCGAACGGCGGTCGCGGCGCCGTACAGCCCGGCAGCCAGGAGAATCGCCCCCAGAAGAAGCTCGTTGAGGCCATGCCCCAGGATGCGAGGACCGACCAGGAAGTTCACGCTGTGGTTACCGATGGGCTCCCAGGCGTTGAGTTGTTGCCAGGCCAGATTCAGCCGTTGGCTCGAGGACGGCTCCGTCAGGCTGAACGATGTCACCCGAACGGCGCCTGTTACGTCTGGAAACTGCACACCTAACCGATGGATGCGCTCCGGCGCGTCGGGCAGACTGAACCGGACGACCGCGTCGGCGCCTGAGCGAGGAAGGCCCCGGCCCGGCGGCTTTCCCGCCTCGTCCGTCTCGGGCGAGTCCTCGTCAGTCGGCGGACGCGGGCCGAGTTGACCCTCAGAAACTCGGCGGGCGGATAGGTCTTGCAGCCTTACGGCCTGCGATTCGTAGCGGAACCGTTCGCCGGGCTCGGTCTGCCAAAGAAGCCGAACGACCGTCTCCCTTGCTTCAGCAAGCGGTTCGTTGTCTCCGACCGCTGACCTTGCGCCGGCCTGCAACTCCGCGCTGGCATCTGACTCGTCAAGAAGGGCGAACGTGATCGTCAAGATTCGGCTGCTGTCGGCGGCGAGCCGTAGCGGCGGCGAGATCAGGCTGATCGGACGGCTGACCTGCGGCAACAACACCGCGCCGGCCTCGTCGATCCCGGCCAACTCCGCGTTGACGGTCGCGTCGTCGACGTCCGTCGCGCTTTGCGGTCTCCAGGTCCATCCCGCGCTGCTCGGCCTCAGCGGCGATGCCAATATCGTCAGCCCGCAGACGACCGCTGCCAGCGACAGCACGCACGTCAACGCCAGGCGGCCCCTGCGGAGCAATCGCATGTTCGGAACGAGGGCCATCCCGGATCGCTGCAAACAGAGCCGCGACCGTGAGGGAGCGGTACCCCTCCGGCTGCCAGGACCGCCACGTTCGCGAGGCGACCGCTCCTTCGCTTGTCTGCGTGCAAGCGCGCATAGGCAGGCGGTCGCAGCCCTGACAGGACGCGCCTGGACGGTCTCTCCGCGGAACATGCGATGAGCCCCGCGGCGGACGGATGCGGCCTGCCGACTCGTTTGTTCTCCCGATGTCACGCCGATATTCTACGAAGGTCCGTCTGCCGTCACCACGCGGGAGGTATTGATCGGTGCCGTCGCACAATCCGTCGATCCAACAGTTGCGAGCGCTCGTCGGACGCGGCCGTACCGCGCCGATCTTCCGCCGACTGCTCGCCGACCAGATCACGCCCGTCGGAGCCTTCTCCCGAATTTCCCGTCATGCCGCCCATGCCTTCTTGCTGGAGAGCGTGGTCGGCGGCGAGCAGATCGCTCGATACAGCTTCGTCGGGGCGGACCCGACGGCCGTCTTCCGAACCAAGTCGGGCGTCGCATCGATCGAACGGGCGGACGGCGTCATCGAAGTCGTCGGCGACGCGTCGGACCCGTTGGCGGAGCTGCACCGGCTGCTCGGCGAGTTCGAGGCCGCCCCGCGCGGCGACGCCTACGAAGGCTTCCCGCCGCTGCCGCGCTTCACGGGCGGGGCCGTCGGCGACCCCGCCGACGACCCCCTCCGCGGCAACCCCCCCCTCCCCGCCGCGCCCCCGGCCGCCCCCCACCTGGACGACCTCGTCTTCGGCATCTACGACACGCTGTTGATCTTCGACCACGTGAACAAGACGCTGCTGGTCGTCGCGCAGGTCCGCCTCGACGCGAACGACCTGGACGGCGCCTACGCCGACGCCTGCCGTCGAATCGACCAGCGCGTGGACCAACTCAGCCGGACGGCTCCCGAGACCGCCCACGAATTGAACTTGGACGCCCAGCCCGACGACGCCTGCGAGAGCACGTTGACGCGCGACCGCTTCGAGCAGGCCGTCCGCGACGCCATCGAGTACATCTGCGCCGGCGACATCTTCCAGGTCGTGCTCAGCCAGCGCCTCCGCGTGCCCTACCAGGGCGACCCCTTCGACATCTACCGTGCTCTTCGGGTGGTCAATCCCTCGCCGTTCATGTTCTACGTCAAGAGCCCGCAATGCCTGTTGATCGGCGCCAGCCCGGAGATTCTCTGCCGCGTCGAGGACGGCGTCGTCACGAATCGCCCCCTGGCCGGCACGCGCCATCGCGGCGCGACGATGCAGGAAGATGCCGAACTGGAACGCGAGCTGCTGGCCGATCCGAAGGACCGGGCCGAACACATCATGCTCGTGGACCTCGGCCGCAACGACGTGGGCCGCGTCGCGGAGCCCGGCACGGTCGCGCTGAACGACGTGATGGTCGTCGAGCGCTACAGCCACGTCATGCACATCAGCAGCACGGTCACGGGCAAGCTGGCCGCGGGCCGCACCGCCATGGACGCCCTGCGGACGGCCTTGCCCGTCGGAACCGTCAGCGGCGCGCCGAAGATTCGGGCCATGCAGATCATCGACGAGCTGGAGCCCGTCCGCCGAGGCCCCTACGCCGGCGCCGTCGGCTACTTCGACTTCTGCGGCAACATGGATACGTGCATCGCCCTGCGGACGATGGTCGCAACGCCGTCCGCCGGCTCTCAGGGCTCGTGGCGCATCGACATCCAAGCCGGCGCCGGCATCGTCGCCGACAGCGACCCCGCCGCCGAGTACCAGGAAACGTTGAACAAGTCCAAGGCCCTGCTGACCGCCGTCGCGATTGCCAAGGGTTAGGGCGTTCTTCGTTTGAATGTAGCGTCGCCCCCCCTGCGGGCGACGCAGGCTTGCCAACGGCGCTCGATCCTCCATGAGTTGGCAGTCGCCCCCAGGCGTCTTCTCAAAGTAATCCGTCAACGGCAAGCCCGGGAAGAGGCGGGCATGAGACGGGAAGAACCGTCTTGCTTATGGGGCGGCCGAGCATCCAAACGAATCGCGGCGGGGCTGGTCAAGGTTGGCTAGTACACGACCGATCTGTAAGCGGGATTTCGTGAGTATCGAATGCAGCTTTCGGAGGACGCGGCCGTGAAGACGCGGGGTTTCACGCTGGTCGAGTTGGTGACTGTGATCGTTGTTCTCGGCGTTCTCGCCGCCGTCGCGGCCCCGGCTTACTTGGATTATCGGCAGGACGCCAAAACGTCGGCGGACACCGCAGCCATCGCGGCAATCAAGGTGACGCTCGGCCAGGCCTTCGTCCGCCACCAGGCGCTCAACTCTCCCTCGTCTGAACGGATTACGTCTGTTTCGCAAATCGCAGGGCTGATGCACGGCGGTGCGTTGCCGAGCAACATCACGGTCTCGGGCTCTCTGCTGCAGGATCAGCGAGGCTACTCTTACGCCCTGACCGCGGAGACGGCGACGGCGTCGGCACGGCTCACGCAGATTAGCTCGACGACGACGGGGCCCGCGACTCCGCCGCCCGCCTCTCCCTTCTGACGCCGACGATTGACGCAGCGCCGACGGACCATTACGTTATCTTGTCGACAGGCTGTTTCAGACCCGCCTCTTCGCGGCGCTGCCTGGACCGAATTCCGGCGGTTCCTTGGCGCCATGAAACAGTCTTGAAGCAGCAAGCCCCTAGCCCGGGTGGCGGAATTGGCAGACGCGCTAGGTTGAGGGCCTAGTCCACGTAATAGTGGGTGCAGGTTCGCTCCCTGTCCCGGGCAGTCCCCTTCGTGAAACACCTCCTTCAGATCAAAACAGCGTCGTACGTATGCGAGCGACGTAGGGGTTGTCCCGGGACCCTCTCCCTGCCGGGGTGAGGGCAGGGTAAGGGGACGCCCCGGCAACGGTAACCGCGCTGGCGCTGAGAGCCGCCGGCCTTGGCCGGCGGGTAGCTGCAATTACGCATGTATCCTCCCA
>CAZERK010000323.1:0-4736 GCA_964514515.1 uncultured Planctomycetaceae bacterium | reverse complement strand
CCGCGAAACCGCTTGCGGCCGTGTTAGGCGGCATGCATCTCTATTCGGCAACGCCGGGTCGCCTGGCGCGCACCGTCGAGGCATTGGGCCGGATGGACGTGGAACTGCTTGTACCCACGCACTGCACGGGGCCTCAGGCGGCCACGGCCCTCGCCGCTGCGTTTGGGAGGCGCTGCATGGCTGGTCAAGTTGGTGCGGCATTCGAGTTTCCATCCCAAACATGAAGCAGGCATTCGGCCTCTTGCGTCACGGCGGTGAAACCGGGGGGCCGCACCCCGCCGCGGACCGGGTCGTGCGGCCGAACGGCTCGTGCCCCGCCGCTGTCGAGGCGTCGCCGGTCCTGCACGCCTGACGGAAACCGAGCCCCCGGCGCTACCAGCCGAACACGTCTGCCAGAACGCCCAGCAACTGCATGACAAACGTCAAGATCGTCTGAACCAAGGAAACCCAGTCAAGGCCTGTGGACATCGCATTCTCCTACGAGGCGACGGACCCTAGCACCACATGCGTGAATCCTTATTATATATAGTGAGGCGCCGCTCACAATGCAAGTCCAACCGAAGCAGGACGGCCCGCTTGGACGCAAGCGCGGCGGGGCAGGCCCGTCTTGCGGCTTGGCCCGATCGTGCTCAACCGGCGTCTCGAGGCTTTCGGGCGCCCGGACCGGCCCGCGGCCGGGACGTTTACCGGAAGCGGGAGATATGATAGAAATCGACAAGCGCCGGACGCCGCTGGGGCGCAGCCAGGGTCATCAGGCCCGGATGCCGACCGCTCGTCATGCGTCGCGAACAGCAGATCGTCCGGCGTCTGTCTGGTGACGCGGTTGCAGGCAACGCACGCGAGGGACGAAACATGGTATCAACCACGACGAGAAGGCAGCGGGAGCGAGCGAGACACCGCCGGGAGATTCTCACAGCGGCGATGAACCGCTTCATGCGCAAGGGATTCGACCGGACGACGATGGCGGAAGTCGCCGCGGAATCCGGCTTCGCCGTGGGAACGCTCTACAAGTTCTTCGCCGACAAACAGGCGCTTTATCGAGCCATCATCCTCGAAGTGGCCTCGGCGTTTCACACGCGCCTGATGGCCGCCTTGAAGGAACCCGGCACGGAAACCGAGCGGATCGAGCGCTACATCGACGCCAAGATGCAACTCCTCGTCCAGTACCGACACATCGGGGCGCTCTTCTTCAGCGGGACCATCGCCTCCATCCTGTCGTCGACGATCATGATGGAGAAGGACATTCGATGGATGTACGAGGAGACCCTTGCGGCCATCTCCGTGATCTTCCGCCGGGGAATGCGCAAGAAAGTCTTCGCCGTGTGCGAACCGCAGACCCTCTTCCTGCTGCTGGAGGGCCTGACGCATGCGTTCCTTCCGCCCCTCGTGGCGAATCCGGAAGCCTTCACGGCGGAGCAGATGTCCGCGGCGGTCAAGCACGTTTTCTTCAGCGGCGTTCGTCGGTGAGGACGCTGCCGCGCCCCAAGAACCCGCGCCCGGCCGCTTGACAACGGTGAGCGAACCGTACAGAATGTGAATTAATATTCAACGAGCGGAAGTCGTCTTCACGGCCTAGGAGGCCGCCGGCACGCACCGGGCTCCGGGTTTACGGCGACGGGAGGTCAGGGACAATGTTTGGTGGTGACAACATCTGGTTGATGCTCCTTGCTTTTCTGTTTCAGATCGCGATGCAGATCGTTCCGCAGGTTCTGCAGGCCCTGATGGACATGTTCGCTGGAGCCTAGAGGTTATCCCATAACTGCATTCCCATCAGAGCCGCGCGCGTGATCATGCGGTTTACGCACAGCAAGACGCTGTGCCGCTGCCTCATTCCGATTCATCGGGACGGCTGGTATTGGTCTTAAGGTGGCGTCCCGTACCGCCAGCGGCGCTTCGCCGAAAACGGAGTCGTTGACGTGCGAGAGGTGTGGGGTCGACCGGAAGCCGATCTGAGCGCGCGAAGCGTGCTCGCACAGAGCCTGATGCGGACGGAATTGCTTTGTCCAGCCTGTTCCGGCAGGACGACCGGCGGGGCCGTCGAGTCGTTGTGGCACGACGACGTGTTCTGGCAAATCCGCTCGTGTCCGCGCTGCGGCGGACTCCTGGTCGCGACGACGCCGGTTGCCGGGATGAAGCCGGGGCCGACCCACTGCGCTCGGCTCACTATCTGACGGCGCTTACGCACGAACCGAGGATGTGCCGCGCCGCTTTCATCTCCAAAGCCCAGGGCGTTCACGCAGCGTGCCCCAGCGTCTACCCACGCGCGAGCTCTGCCGGCTGACCGCGATTCACTCGTGCCCTCAGCGCATGCTTCCCGACGCGTGCCGATCTTCATTCCGCCCCGCATCCGCGTCGTCGATCGGAGCGATGCGCGGGGGCTGCGCGATTTCGAACGAGAACTCCGCCCATTCGCCCTCCTTTGACCGGGCGTCCAGCCGGCCGCCGTGCGCTCGGACGATTCGCCACGACGTGTAGAGGCCGATCCCGCTGCCCTTGACCTTCATCAGGGCATCCGACCGCACGCGCGAGAAGCGGCGGAAGAGGCGGCTGCGCTCGCTTGGCGGGAATCCCGGCCCCTGGTTCCACACCGCGACGCGCACGCGGTCGGGTTCGATCGAGGCGTCGAGCCGGACCTGGCCCTCGTCGATGCCGTACTTCGCGGCGTTGCCCAGGAGGTTTACGACGACGATCTTGATCAGCTCCGCATCAAGCTCGACTTCGCCGTCGGGCTCCGGCGCATGCACGGCGAGCTGCATTCGCCGCTCGTCGAACTGCGGCTGCACGATCGCCAGGGCCGGGTCCAGGACGGCCGATCGGAGACGCACACGGCCCACGTTCGGCTTCATGTCGCCGCCTTCGATCCGGGCCAGATCGAGGTACTCCTGAATGAGATTCAGCAAGTACTGTCCCTTGGCGATGACGTGCTCGATGCGTTCCCGTTGCCGAGGCTCCACCGCGCCAAGCACGCCATCTCGCAGGAGCGAGGCATCCATGATCATCGACGCGACGGGACTGCGAAGCTCGTGCGTCACGAAGGCCAATGTGCCGAAGTACGCCTCATGAGCGGCCTGCAACCGCTGGATTTGAACCGTCTTCTCGACGGCTTGGCTGATGCGCTCCGCCACCACTTGGTGCAACCGCACATGATGCTCGGCGTAGGCCTGCGACTTGCGCGAGCTGCGGAACAGCACGCCTACCACGCGATCGTCGACCCGCAGTGGGCACGTCAGGCTCGACCGAACGCCTTCGCGAACGAGGAGCTTCGTCGAGGCGCTGTCGGGGCGCCCTGCGAGATATCGCTCCAGGTCGTCGATGATCCGCATTCCGCGTTTTCGCAGCACAGTCCCCAGCGAGCCCTGTCCCAGGTCCTCGGCGTAGCCCGGCTTCAATAGCAGCGGCTCGTAGGACGCCCGTGCATAGTGCGCCACGATGCGATGGCCATCGTCCTCAAGCAGGGCCAGGCCGATTCGGTCGCAGGGACTGACGTCTGCCGTCACGTCGAACACGAAGTCGACGACGTCCTGCAACGACGATTGAGCCGCCACTTTTTGCTGGATCAACTCCGCGGCTCGAGCCTCAGCCGGCGATAGCGTCTCCACCGAGGCGGCCACGTCCAACGCCACGTAACGAACAAGTCCCGATCCATCTGTCATGGCCACCACGCCCTCACCGGTGCCACGGCACGCCCGCATCTTTTACCACAACGAGCGCTTCGCCGGAATCCTTCGACAGCAAGCAGGCGCTTTTGACGGTCTCGAGCCTGGCTTGAACAACCGGCCCGAGGGCAAACCGCGTCATCCTGCAGGCCCAATGCTTCCCTCGCCATTGGACTGGTGCTGCCGAGTCTCGTCTTCTCTTCCTACGCCGGTGGCGGCCAGACACCGTCTTCATGCGCCTGCACGGCGGAGCGCGCCCACCCCTCCAAGGCCTTCAGATCGCGAAGCGGCCCGCGATTGACGATGCCGCCATCGGCGCCAACGACGAAGTAGCTTCCCTCCGCGCCGGGCCCAAAGAGCCTGCTGATCTGTCCCTGACAATCCCCCAACGCGATGAGCTGAACCTTGCCTGCAAGCTCGCACTGCTTCACGCCAGCAACGGCTCGCTGGACGGATTCCCCACCACTGCGAATGCTGAACACCACGACTCGTGTACTGGGCGCCTGCACACGACCCGCCAGATCCACGATCTGCTTGCAGCGATCGCATTTCGGCCAGTCTGGGTCGTTCGGGAAAACGATGATCGTCACAATGCCGCGCGTGGCCGAAAACGCGTTCACCTTGCCTTCCTCGTCGAGGAACACGAAGTCGGGGCACGGATGGCCTGTCTTGAGGTCGCCCTCATACGCCACGCCCGTCCGAACCTCATGCGTGGTCGCGCAGCCCGAAGCCAGCAGAACCCATCCAGACATTACCAACAGGAATCCTGACGCACGGGTGTTCATCACTTGTCTCCCTTCACACAACGGATCGAGGTACGTAACGAAGAAAAACGCATTGCATGGTACGATGGACGAGCATGCAAAGTGGTCGCACAGGCTCTGATGTCCCGAGCAACGCGCCTGCTCGCCAGTTCCATAGAACGACCGTCCCGCCCATACAAGCCCGGGCAGCCGCCCGGGTTCGCACCACCGAATTCCATTCTCTCATGGCCCGGATTTCCCTTGACCCTCGATCACCGCCGCCATGATGGCCGCCTCGTCGTGGGCGAGCTTGGTCCGCATGGCTGCAGCGATGGTG
>CAZERK010000322.1:0-4752 GCA_964514515.1 uncultured Planctomycetaceae bacterium | reverse complement strand
ATCCAGCGGGTCGCGGCCGCGGAGAATCTGCTCGAAGCCGCGGAACATCTCGCCTTCGCAGTGCGCGGACGAGACGCGAAACCCGTCCCCCGCGGATCCGATCTCCTCGGTTTCGGTGTGAACGGCCAGATGGCCTTCGATGCGCGTAACGGGACTAATCGTGACGGTGGTGCTCATGAACCAACTCCTGATCGAATCCCTTGCTGCCGCAAGCGTGCGGTAACCCGCGTCTCAGCGCCCCGATGCCGAACCCAGGCGATGCTCCAGTGGGCTAATGCTCTGTCTTGGGTTGTTCAGGAGTTTTCCTGGTTCAGAGTCCCCGTATCCGCGCCCGACGGGCGACGGACTGCCAGAAGACCTTTCGCTCGCCGCGTCCGTCACGCGGCGCAGGCGCTATGCCCATGCCCAGACACACTCGCTGCCCTGTCGATGCCGTATCGCGCGCATCGCTCGCAGCGGCGCCCCGCTCGCCGAGACACCGACCCCGACCGGACCAGACCGGGATCGTCCTCCACCCCTAAAGGCGGCGAAGCGCGTGAGAGATCGGCAGTTTGGAGGTAGCAAATCACCCAAACGCGCCACGAGTTCGGAGCGGCTGCGCTGTCGTCTTCTGTAAACGACTGAGGCGTTCTGTTTTATCGCCACATCCGCCGGGTAGGCCGTTATCAGCCGCAGAGAACATGCCTGGCTCGAAGATAACTGGGGAAGATCCTGACCTGGACCGCGCTTACGTGATTCAAGCTATCTGGGGGCGAGCCGCTTCCGGCCGGGGGCGGTGTTTAATGTTGTGACTCGTCGCCGCCTATGACCGGGCAGCGCACACCGGGCCGTCTTGGCGGCTCGGCTGGTTCGACACGGCGCCTGCGCGCGCTCATCTCAGGAACTCGCGGATGTACGGGACGATCTGCTCGCCTGTGAAGCGGATCGCCCCCTTGGCGTTGAGGTGGTTTCGCGCAGCCCACTCGTCGGGTGCATAGTCCAGCGAGCCCGCGTCGTTGAAGGAACGGTACTGGATGCTGTCATAGGTCTTGGGCAGCGACTCGAGATAGGCGACGACCTTCTCGCGGCCGCGGGTGCGCTCCGAGTAGCCGGGGTTGTTCGGCGGCTCGAAGATGAGCAACGGCAGCTTCTCCTCGATGCACAAATCGACGATTCTCTGAAACTCTGCTGGGTCGAACATCGCGTCGTGCGTGAGGCCGAGCTCAATCGGCCGCGAGAAATCAAAGGCCATGTGTCCCTGGATGAACCGAGGGATGCGCGATTTTCCCGCGATGAGGAACTTGATGATCGGCGCGATCGCGCCTCGGTAGTTGTACGCCTTGAACACCGCACCGATCCGCCAGGTAAGCGGAAGGGGCGTCCCGCGCGATTCCACGTATCGCCGGTACAACTCGCGGTGTTCTTGGGAGAGCGCCGCGTAAACGTCCGCGCCGATGAAGGGGCCTACGACGTCTTCGCGGTTGATGAAGACGCCCATGACGATCAGCCGCGGCTTGGCGTTCCGCGCCAAATAGTGGCGAAGAACCAACTCCGTCGCCACCGACGTTTGCCCCCCGGTGCCCAGATTGTAGCTGCGAATGCCCAGAGCTTCGTCCGCCACGGCCGGATTGACGTCCTGCAAGACCGTCGAGTCACCCACGTACACGACGTCACATCGTTGGCCCTTGAGCTGCATCACGTCACGGACCTTTGCGGCCCCCTGTTCGATGTTCAGAGCGGCGGCCTCGAGCAACTCCCCGAGCACGACGAACACGACCACCAGCAGAGCCACAAACACGAGGAGACGGCGGATGTGCCCGCCGGCGCCGGCCGGTGCCGACGAGGCGGTCGATGTCGTCGGACGCACCTCGTCCGGCTTAGAAGACGAAGTAGATGAATTCATTGCTCGACTGCCCAAACAGAACGATCAGCACCACGCCGAACAAACCGGCCGCCCACCACCACCTCTCGCTCCGGCGGTCCCCCAAGTAGGCGAGCGCGAAGTAGAGTCCGCCCAGCAGGCTGATCAGGATGGCATAGCACGTTCTGAACAGCTCCGGATTGGCGCCGGGCGCCCACGTACCGACGCGATGGAGAACCGCCAGCGCTTCGTGGAGCGTCTGCGCCCGGAAGAAGACCCATGCCAGACAGGCGCCATGGAAGACAAGGACGACCTTCCAGACGCCCCACAGCGACCTCCGTTTTCCCTGCTCGGGCATCGTCGCATGCCGGGCGTCGCGGAAGCCCCTCGTAATGAGCCGTTCGATCGCCAGCCAGACGCCGTGGATCGCGCCCCAGATGACGAAATTCCAGGAGGCGCCGTGCCAGAGCCCTCCCAGGAGCATCGTCACGATGAGGTTCTTATACGTATGGATGCCGCCGTGGCGGTTGCCGCCCAACGGGATGTAGAGGTAATCGCGCAGCCACGTCGAGAGCGAGATGTGCCATCGGCGCCAGAACTCCTGGATGCTGCGGGAGACGTAGGGCGAGTCGAATTTCTCTTTAAAGTGATTGCCCATCATCCGGGCGAGGCCGATGGCGATCTCGCTGTAGCCGCTGAAGTCGCAGTAGATCTGGAAGGCAAACGCGTAGGTCGCCAGCAACAAGGCAAGGCCCGAATGATGGTCCGGATCGGTATAGACCGCGTTGACGATCACGGCCAGGTTGTCAGCGATGACGACCTTCTTGATGAAGCCGCTGAGGACCCGGCGAATGCCGGCATGGAAGTTGTCCCAGTCGAATTGCTGTTGCACGTCGAACTGCGGCAGGAGGTCCGAGGCGCGAACGATCGGGCCGGCCACCAATTGTGGGAAGAAGATGACGTAGAGCAGGAACTTCAGGAAGCTGCGCTCCTCGCGCACGCGTCCCCGGTAGAGGTCGATGGAGTAGCTCATCGCCTGGAACGTGTAGAACGAGATGCCCAGCGGCAGCAGCAGCTTGGAAGCGGGCAGCCAGCCAGGCGCGAACTGGAGGTTTCGAAGCGAATCCAGGAAGAAGTTGTAGTACTTGAAGAAACCGAGGACGCCCAGACTGACGGACAGGCCGGCGAAGAGCCATAGCTTGCGAGAACGCGGACGGTCGCTTCGGGCCAGGCAACGACCGGCCAGGAAGTTGGCGGACGCCGCCAGGAGCAAGAGGCTGACGTAGGGTACGCCGACGGGCAACTCAAGGCGGCCGTCGAACGAACCGAGCGACCAGTCGATGATCAGGGCCGTCCCCGGCACGCTCCAGTACATGTAGAAGTAGAAGCTCGCCGCCAACAGGACGAAGAGCCGCACGCGAAGAGGCGTCAGGAAGTAGAGCGCGTAGACGATTGGGAAGAAGACCCAGAATGCGAACGAGTTGAAGAGCATAAGCGGTCCGCGTCCTACGGCATGGCCTGTCCGACGACCCCTCGCCGCAGGATGCCCGCGGCAGACGACAAGGATATCCCATCCGCAGGGCGATTCAAATCGGCTGGCGCCAACCTCCGGACTCGCCGGGGTTGAGACGCGCGGCCCGTTCGCGAGGTCTGGAAACGTCCACGTGCAGGGCGCGTCCGTTGAGGATGTCCGCGCGCAGGCAATCTGTAGGGCTGCGGTCTCTGTCAGTTACCAGGAGTCGGACTCAGAAGCGGCCGTCGTCCGGAAGGCTCGCGAGCTGCTGCGGAGATTCCACGCGGACGCGATCCGCGGGGATGTCGTAACGTTGACGGATGTCCGAGACGATCTGCGAGAGCGCATTGGACTGGTCCGCGGTCAACCGCAAGCCGGGAAGCCGACAGGAGACCACGACTTGGATGGTCCTCTCGCTGCCTCGCGCGTGCCATTGGTTGGACCACGCCGTGCTCTCGTACAGCGCGCCGTTGGGGTCGATTCGGAAATGGTAGAAGCCGGGTTCGCTCCGAGGCTCCTGGGCCCGGATACTGATCTGGTCCCAGCCTGAGGCGACCTTGGCTCTCAAAGGCGTCACGGGCGCGAGCTTGCCGATCCAGAACAGGAAGAACGTCCCGCCGGTCATGGCGAGAACCAAAACGATCAACGTCTTGTAGTGCCGATGCTGATGTCGAATTGGCGTGGCTGGCATAAGATCTCGCCCGACGGCGTTAGCGCAGAATTCTATCGCTGTAGACCCACCCTGTGAAGCGTCAACTCACGTATTTTCTATCGGCGAAAGACCGGCACAGAGTGCGGTCATTTTGAACAGAAACTTAGTTTCCAATCCTGGCCGCGGCCATGTTTGTATCGGACCTTCCGTTCGGCCGCCGCGGCAGCGCTGTCAGGCTGGCTTTTCCAGGAACAGCGCCCCGATTGTATAGGACGTTCTTCCCGCTGCCAGCCGTTCCCGAGACAAACTTCCGGTCAGCATCGCGCGAAGCTTGGCGGTCCAGCGGCTGAAACGGCCGAAGCCGAAGCATTGCGGCGGCTCGAGCTGCCTCTCCCCTGCGTCCAGAAATCGGGCGTTGCCGCGGACCGCCAATCCCGAAGGACCGACGAACTGCCGCTCGACGTCTTCAGGCGAATCGATCCGCCCGAACGATTGGGGGTCCGAATAGTCGAACGTGAAGGCCGCCGTACCGCCCGGCCGCAGCACCCGGGCGACCTCCTCGTTGCATTGGATTCGGCCGCTGACCGGCAGGTGTTCGAAGACGCAGACGCTGAACACGTGGTCGAAGAAACCGTCCGGGTAGTCCAGGCGACGCATGTCCATCCGCCGCGTCGAGACCCGCCAGCCCATCGTCTGGGCCGTGCGTTCCCCCAGCCGGCAGCGACGCTCGGCGAGGTCGATGCTATG
>CAZERK010000321.1:0-4773 GCA_964514515.1 uncultured Planctomycetaceae bacterium | reverse complement strand
CAGCACGTCCGCGCTTCCGACGGCGAAGGCGATTCGCCAGCCGGTCATGTTGAAGGTCTTGCTCAACGAGTGCATCTCGACGCAGACGTCTTTCGCGCCGGGCATCTGAAGGATCGAGCACGGCCGGTCGGCCTCGTCGAAATAGACCTCGGTATAGGGCGCATCCGAGCAGACGAGGAAATCGTGCCGTCGGGCCAGGGCCACGCAATCGGCGTAGAACGCCGGCGTCGCGACGGCGCCGGTCGGGTTGTTGGGGTAGTTCAGGAACATCAGCTTCGCGGCGTTGAGCACGTCGACGGGAATCCGGCTCAGGTCCGGCAGAAAATCGTGCTGCGGCAAGAGCGGCATGGGCTGCGGCGAGCCTCCGGCGAAGATCGTCGCCGCCTGATAGACGGGGTAAGCAGGCGTGGGAATCAAGGCGGCGTCGCCCGGATTCAGCACGGCCAGCGGCAGGTGACCGAGGCCCTCCTTGCTGCCGATCAACGTCAGGACTTCGGTCGCGGGGTCCAGCTCAACGCCAAACCGCCGGCGCATCCAGGCGACCGCGGCCTGTCGAAACGCCGACGAGCCCGTATCGAACGGATAGCGATGGTTGGCCGGGTTGCGAACGGCGGCGGCGGCGCGGTCGATGATGAAGTCCGGCGTCGGACGGTCGGGGTCTCCGACGCCGAAGTCGATCACGTCTTGACCGGCGTCGCGCGCGGCGCGCTTCTTGCGATCGATTTCGATGAACAAATACGGCGGCAGCTTGTCCAACCGCGAGGCACGCACAAACGGCATATCTGCACGCTCCGAAACGGCACGGGCGCGAGCCGGCTGCAGCCTACGAATAATAGCCGGCATACTCGTCGTGAAGCTGCTGCACGAGGTCCTTGATCTCCTGGATGCGGTCGCGGTGGCAAATCAGCGTGGCGTCATGGCTGTGCACGACGACGAGGTTCTCCACGCCAATCGTGGCGATCAGATGGTCGTCTTCAACGACGAGGATGTTGTTCCGGCTGAAGAGGCTCGCGGCGCGCTTGAGGGCTTTCGTGTGACCAGACGAATCGGTCCCGAGGACCGCCGGCAAGGCCGTCCAATTGCCCACGTCGAGCCATTCCAAGGCCATCTCGACGACGAGCACCTTCGGCGCCTTCTCCATCACGGCGTAGTCGATGCTGATCTTCTCGAGTCCGCCGTAGAGCTCCTGCGCCAGGTCCATCCATGACTCGGCGCCCCAGGCGGCGGCGAGGCGCTGCGCGGCATCGTAGGAGCGCGGCAGATGCTGCCGGATTTGGTCGAGGATAGTCCCCGTCCGCCAGACGAACATGCCGCTGTTCCAGAAGTAATTGCCCGAGGCGACGTACTGCCGCGCGGTCGCCAAATCCGGCTTCTCCTTGTAGCTCTTCACGGCCCAGACGCCGGGACTGACCGGCTCGCCGCGCTCGACGTAGCCGAGGCCCGTGTGCGGCTCGGTCGGCTTGATGCCGAACGTGATGAGCGCGTCCTTCTCGTCGGCCGCAGCCTGGAAACCCCGTCGGATGACATCGACGAACGGGTCCGTCGGGCGGATGAGCTGGTCGGCCGTGAAGACGCCCATGATCGTGTCGGGGTTCTTCTTGTGCAGGATCGCGGCGGACAGGGCAACCGCGTTGGCCGTGTCGCGCCCGACCGGCTCGCCGATGAAGTTCTCCGGCGGAAGCGTGGGCAGTTCCTCGGCAAGGGCCTTGAGGTGCTCGGCCAAGGCGATGACGTGGATGTGCGACGGCGAGAAGACGGCGTGCAGCCGTTCGAAAGCGCGATACAGCAGGCTGCGGCCTTCGAGGATTCGCAGGAGCTGCTTGGGACGGTTCCGTCTGCTGAGCGGCCAGAGCCGCATCCCCGCCCCGCCGGCCATGATGACTGCGTGTTTGTCCATCTCGACGTG
The DNA here is from genome assembly GCA_964514515.1 of uncultured Planctomycetaceae bacterium. GTDB lineage: Bacteria > Planctomycetota > Phycisphaerae > UBA1845 > UTPLA1 > CAZERK01. The sequence continues at coordinate 2,867 of CAZERK010000321.1, read as the reverse complement.
CATTCCTTTGCGGCTCGCAGGAAAAAGGGGACAGCCCTGGCAGTTCGCTGAGACCTACGTCCGTGAGAACGGCCTCCTACATCCGCTGCCGCGGTGCAGCGACCGACCTCCCGGTCGGCCGTGTTGGTGATCTCCGCTTCCTCTCCCTTGCAGTCCGCGATGCCAATCTCCGCTTCCTCTCCCTTACAGTCCGCGATGCCAATCTCCGCTTCCTCTCCCTTCCAGGCTGTGCTGTTGATCTTTCCTCCCTCTCCCTTCCAGGGAGAGGGTTGGGGTGAGGGTGAACCGCCCCAAACGCAGCCTCGGCCCCGCCCCCAGGCCCACACCCCCCCCCCGGGCGGGGGGGGTTGGGCAGCCCCCCGCCCCACCCGCCGCCTCGCCCCCTCCCCCTTGCCCGCTCCCCCTACGGGGGAGAGGGAGTTGCGCTCGCGCGCGTCCGCGCCGCCGGCCCTCAGCGCTCCCCTTCGGGTCGCGGCTAAACGCCGCCTTCGCGCGCTGCCGCGCTGGAGCGGATGCAGCCGTCGCCGTCTCGGAGACGCGGCGGATCGGCCGCTACCAGCCTGTGGCGTTCTCGCGCGAATCCGAATCGTCGGTTCTCATCGCTCCCCTTCGGGTCGCGGCTAAACGTCGCGTTCGCGCGCTGCGACCGTATGGCGGATTCAGTCGCCGCATGCAACCGCACGAAGCCCTAGCATTCGAGCGCGACCAGCGGCGCGTGCTCCAACGCAAACGACCGCGGGCCATAATCGTCGAAATGCACGCGGATGTAAACCGACCGTCCGCGTCGCTCGATGCCGAGCACCTCGCCGTCGCCGTACTCCTCGTGGCGGACCCGTCGGCCGACGCAGAACTCGGAAATCTCAAACGGCACGTCGCCCTCGTCATGGTGCGCGAGGTGGGCGGTGCTGCGGGCGTCGGCCCGACCGAAGGACTCGTGCTCGACCTCGTCGACCGGCAGCTCGCGCAGGAACCTGGACGCGATCGTCCGCTCCGTGACGCCGCGCACCATGCGATAGAGCGCGTGCGAGAGCGTGAGCCGACGTCGAGCCCGCGTCATGCCGACGAAGCATAGGCGCCGCTCCTCCTCGATTTCCTCCGGGCTGTCGGCGACGCCGATCGATCGACGGTGCGGCAGGTTGCCCTCCTCCAGGCCGGCCAAGAACCCGACGGGGAACTCCAGGCCCTTGGCGGCGTGCAGCGTCAGCAGCGTGACCGTCCCGCCGGACAGGTCAACGGCGTCGACGTCGCTGGTCAGGCTGATCTCGTGCAGCCATTCGTTGAGCGAGCCGTCGGGGTCTCGGCCGTCGTACTGCCTGGCGGCGGAGACCAGCTCCGCGACGTTGGCGAGCCGTTCGTTCTGCTCGTCCGACTCGCCGCAGAACGCGTCGTCCAGGCCGGAGCGTTTCAAGACGGCTTCGACGATCGGCGCGACGGGCTGGCGAGGCAGCTCCCGCAACTCGTCCAGCAGAGCCGCGAACGGCGCGATCTTCTTCCGGGCCGACTTCAAAGAGGCGATCTCCTCCGCCCGGGCGATGGCTTCGGAAAGCGTCACGCCCTGCTCCGCGGCGAAACGGCGCAGCCGACCGATCGTCGCGCCGCCGATGCCTCGGCTGGGCGCGCTCATGGCCCGCAGCAGCGACACCTCGTCGGCGGGATTGACGATCGCCCGCAAGTAGGCCAGCACGTCCTTGATTTCCTTGCGCTCGTAGAACTCGACCCCGCGGGCGATCTGGTAGGGAATCCGCGCGGCGAGCAGCCGTTCTTCCAGCACGCGCGTCATCGAATTGACGCGGTAGAAGACGGCGACGTCGCCGGCCCGCCCGCCCTGATCGCAATCGTCCCGGATCGCCCGGGCGATCTGCTCCGCTTCCTGCTGTTCGTCGTCGCACGTCCAGACGCGGACGCAGGGGCCGTGATCGCCGTCGGTCCAGAGGCGCTTGTGCTTGCGCTGGACGTTGTGGGCGATCAACGCGGAGGCCGCGGAGAGGATGGAGCCGGTGCTTCGGAAGTTCTGCTCCAGGCGGACGACCTTGGCGTCGGGATAGTCCGTCTCGAAGTCGAGGATGTTGTGGATGTTCGCCCCGCGCCAAGCGTAGATGGACTGGTCGGGATCGCCGGTCGCGCAGATGTTCCGATGGCTCGACGCCAGCAGGCTCGCGATGACGTACTGAGCGTGGTTCGTGTCCTGGTACTCGTCGATGAGCAGGTACCGATAGCGATCGGACAACGTCGACCGGATCGACTCATCCTGTTCGAGCAGCCCGGCCGCGTACATGAGGAGATCGTCGAAATCGCAGGCGTTCTGCGCCGTCAGCAGGCCCTGGTAGGCGGCATAGATGCGGGCGAGCGTCTTCATGCCGAAGTCCGTCGCCTGCTTCTGCATCTCGGCCGGCGTCTGCATCCGGCTCTTCGCGTCGCTGATGGCCTCCTCGACCGTTCGGGGCTGCCAGTTCTCCGACCGCAGGCCGCATTCGCCCAGGGCCTGGCGGACGACGTGCCGACGGTCCGCCTCATCGAAGATCGAGAAGCCCGGCGTCAGCCCGACGGCTCTGCCGAACTCCCGCAGCAGTCGGGCGCCGAGCGAATGAAACGTGCAAACCGTCATCGCCCCGTCAACGCCGATGGCCCGGATGCGGTCGCGCATTTCGCCCGCCGCCTTGTTCGTGAACGTGATGGCGAGGATGCGTTCCGGCCGGGCGGCGGTTCGTGCAAGATGGGCGGCGCGATGCGTGATGACCCGCGTCTTGCCGGAGCCGGCCCCCGCGAGCACCAACAAGGGCCCGTCGCGGTGCAGCACCGCTTCGCGCTGGGGATCGGTGAGACCGGCGAGCAAGGCATCGGACGACATCGCGGTTATCTATACGAGA
>CAZERK010000320.1:0-4785 GCA_964514515.1 uncultured Planctomycetaceae bacterium | reverse complement strand
AGTCGGGGCACCCAGTCCATCGAGCGCAGCTCGTCGAGGATCGCCCCGCGCACGCGCGGCGAACAATAGGTCTCGAACTTCACGCCGCGGTCCGGATCGAAGGCCTCGATGGCGTCAATCATGCCGAACAGGCCGGCAGAGATCAAATCATCCACATCCACCTCGGTCGGGAGCTTCGCGTGAATGCGCTCGGCATTGAACCGAACGATATGGCTGTAATGCTCGATGAAGAAATTGCGAAGCTCCTGCGTCGGGTTCTGCTTGTACTCGCGCCACGAAGTCTCGATGTCCACGTCGACGACCGGCATGCGGAGGACTCCTCACCAGTTTGGCATCGACCCGAGCCGACGAACTCGCTGCGAATCATGGCACCGGACGTGAGATTCCGCCGGACGACGCCTGGCGGCTGGTCAAGGGGTCGTGACTTCCGTCGCCTCTTCGATGGCGTCCGACGGTGATTCCGTCTCCTCAGCCGGTCGTTCTGCGACGACCAACAAGCCGACCCAGCCCACCACCAGCCCCATCACGAAGCCGCCGAAAAGCCCGAACACCGCCCGCAGCACGATCCCCTCGACGGAATTGCCCGCAAGCATCCCGCAGACGATCATCGCACTGAAGAGCAGCAGTCCGAAACAGGCCCCGCACAACCTCACCACGCCCTACCGCCCTGACTCCCGATTCTCGCGCCTCATCGGCCATGGCATCGGCATCCATCCAATGCCGATTCAGTAGCAAAACCTCAGCACGCGACCGAAGAAGTTGGGACGCGCCTCACGCCCGCAGACCACGTGATCGACCCGCTCCGCCAACGCTGCTACGCAGCCCGACGCGGGGCACCGCGGGTACCGCACGACGAACGGTACGCGCTGGCGCACCGCCAACGGAACGTGGTCGTCTCGCAGGACGTGCCCGGCGTCGCCCACAGCGATCCCCAGGAACCTCGCGGCGACGCCCGTCACGCGATCGACGACCCCTTGCCCTTCCTCCGGCGAACGGACTTGGTTGGCCAACACGCTCATCGGCGGCACCTGGGGCGCCCGGCTCAGCGCCTTGATCAACGCGTACGCATCCGTCAGCGAGGGGGGCTCCGGCGTCGTCACCACGATGAGCTGGTCGGCGGAATGCGCGAACGCTAAGACGTTCTGCGAGATGCCCGCCCCGCAATCCACCAGTACGACGTCGGCGTGTCGCTCCAACAACGACAACTCGCTGACCAGCCGCTGCCGTTCGAACACGTCCAGGTCCGCGACGCCCGCCAGGCCGGACGCCCCCGCGATCAGCCGCAGGCCGTCTTCGACTCGCACCGCGATATCCTCGACGCTCCGCTCCCCGCGCACGACGTGCGCCAGGTTGAACGCCGACTGCACGTTCAACACGACGTCGGCGTTGGCCGTGCCGAGATCGGCATCGACGAGCGACACGCGAAGGCCCCGTCGCGCCAGACAGAGGCCTAGGTTCACGGCGATGTTCGTCTTCCCGACGCCGCCCTTGCCGCTGGCGACGGCGATGAACCGCGCCGTGCGGCGCGTCATCCGCCCCGCGCCGACCGATCCTGTCGCCTCCATCAGCCGCCGCAGTTCGGAGGCCTGGTCCGTCGGAACCGCGCTCATTCCATCCGCCCCCCAGGCGTCTCGGCCTCCGCCGAAACGCAGACTGCATTGCCGCCAACAACAGAAGACGCCGATGGCGGGGCGTTCGCCGCGTCCTCGCGACCAACAACCGAGGCCCCCTGCGGCCGGCTGCGCGCCGCCGCCGCCGCGCCGCTCGTCGGCCGGACCGGTTGCTCCGCGAGGATCAACGCGGCTAGCCGCCGGGCGTTGCCCTCCTCGATATCGTTGGGGACCGACTGCCCATGCGTCATGTAAGACAGTCGCACATCGACCGCATGCAGCACGTTCAAGACGACGCCGAACCCGACGGCCTCATCCAACTTCGTCAAGATGACGTGTCGAAGACCGAGCACGAAGAACTTCTCGATCGCCTCGCGAATCGTCGCCTCGCACGCCGCCAACGACAGGACGAGATGCACCTGATCGACGCCCGCCGCTGACAACAGCTCTCGCAGCTCGTCGATGCGCTGCTCGTCCCTCTGGCTCCGACCGGCCGTATCGATCAGGATCAGGTCCAAGTCCGCCATCTGTCGCACGGCCGCCCGCATCTCCTCCGCCGACACGACCGAAAGCAAAGGCACGCGCAGGATTTGAGCATACGTCTTGATCTGTTCGACGGCGGCGATGCGGAAGCTGTCAACCGTGATCAGCCCGACGCGCTTGCCCTGGCGGATTTTCATGTTGGCCGCCAGCTTGGCGATGGTCGTCGTCTTCCCCACGCCGGTCGGCCCCACGAGGGCGACGATCGTCGGCCGCTCGTTCTCCGACAGCCTCAGCGGCTCAGCCGGCGGGAGCATCTCGCACAATACCTGCCGCAGTTCCTCGCGCACCCAATCCGCAGCCGCGTCCTGAAGGCCGGCCTCCCCATCGTCGTTGGCCCCCGAGGCTTCGCCCGGCCCGGCCGATCCTGCCGACCGCTCGGCCACCCGTTCCGACAGTCGCCCGATCACGCGAGCCGCGATCTCCTCCGCGACGTCCTGCCCAATCAGCCGCGTATAATGGTCCAACAGCTCGCCGGGCACCTGGGCCGCCCCGGCTTGCCGAGACCGCTGAACCAGGTGCTGCACCATCGTCCTGATCGCCTCCACCTCCCTGTGCAATGCCGCGTCCGCGACACCAGGAACCACCGACGACTCAGGACCTACCGCCGCCCGCTCATCCATCAACTGCCCCGCCGGCACCGGAGCCGGTGCCACCGCATTGCCGCCCCGTCGCGAGGCGTCATCCTCGGACGCTGCCAACTCCGTCTGCGAGCCCGCAACAACCGCAGTCGCCGGCGCCCCGCCGCCTCCCGCCGCAGGCAACATCGAGGTCGCACAGCACGCATCCGCCTCATCAGTCCTCGCCACGCCTCGATCCAACCTGCCCGCCGCCTCCCACGGCGTCACCGCCTGCGCATAAACATCCAATCGCGCGCGGCAGCGCGGGCCGGCCCCGATCGCCAACGACGCATCGCGCTCCGCCAGCGCCGCCCGCGCCCGGGCGATCCGCGGATCGCTCGTCGCCGTGATCTCAACAACCGATCGAGCCCCGATACCCCACACGCCGCCGCGCTTGACGGTTCGCGTATGCAGGATGCCCCCCTCGCGCCCCACCTCCGCCTTCACCTTCGCCAGGGCGTCAAGCATGGACCGGGCTTGATACGTTTTCAGCTCCATCTGCCACCGCCACCATTCCGTGCGTCCGGACGTTCACGCCTCGGACGATCTCGTTGTAACCCAGCACCACCACGTTCGGCAGCGCCACCTCGATCAACCTGCGGACCCATTGTCGCACTTGCGGCGAGGCCAAAACGACCGGCGGCTTGCCGCCGCTCTTGGTCGCCGCCGCCTCCACCTCGTTGCGGATCGCCGACACGATCCGGTTGGCCAGCGCCGGCGGCAACGTCAGGTACGAACCCCGCTCCGTCCGCTCCACGTGCGCGTTGATCATGTCCTCCAGCGACGGATCCAGCGTCACGCCGTGAATCGTGTTCTCCGTATCCCGATGCTGCTCGCAGATCGACCGGGCCAGCGCGTTCCGCACGTACTCGGCAAGCACGTCCGGGTCCTTCGTCCTCGCCGCCCAGTCGCCCAACGTCTCCAGGATCGTTTCGAGGTCGCGGACCGGCACGCGCTCCCGCAACAGGTTCTGGAGGACGCCCTGAACTTCGCCGGTCTTCATGACGTCCGGCACGATCTCCTCCACGAGCTTCGGCGCCCGGCTCTTGAGATTGTCGATCAACCGGCTGACGTCCTGCTGCGTCAGGAGTTCCGCGGCATGGTTACGGATCAACTCCGTCAGGTGCGTCGCCAGTACGCTGCTCGGCTCCACGACCGTGTAGTTGCGGTGCTCGGCGTCCGAACGCTGCTCCGCCGCGATCCAAAGCGCCGGCAGACCGAAGGCGGGCTCGCGCGTCTCGATCCCGTGCAACGGCTGGGACACCGCGCCCGAGTCGATCGCCAGCAGATAGCCCGGCATCAACTCCGCCTTCGCAATCGCCGCGCCGCGGAGCTTCATGACGTACTGGTTTGGCTGCAACTGGATGTTGTCGCGGATGCGGATCGGCGGCACGATGATGCCCATCTCGATCGCGACCTGCCGCCGGATGTTCCCGATGCGATCCAGCAAATCCCCACCCTGCTTCTTGTCCACGAGCCGAATCAGGCCGTATCCAACCTCCAGCTCCAGCGCGTCTACGTTCAGACAGGTCTCGATCTTCTCTGGCTCCTTCGCCTTGGTCGTCTTCGCCTTCATCGCCGCCTGCTGCTCCTTGCGGCTCCGGCCGAACAGCAAGTAGCCCATGCTGCCGACGCTCGCCGCCATGAGAATCAGCGGGATCTTGGGCAGCGGCGTCGCCATCAAAACCACCAAGAAGCCGCCGGCCAGCAGCAGCGAGATGGGCCGCGAGGTCAACTGCCCGATCAGCTCCTCGCCCATGTTGCTCTTGGCCGTGGACCGCGTGATGATCATGCCCGCCGCGATCGACACCAAGAAGGCCGGGATTTGCGCCACGAGCCCGTCGCCGATCGACAGCCGCGTGAAGACCTGGAGGCAGTCCATCAACCCCAGGCCCTTTTCCACCATGCCGACGTAGATGCCGCCCAGCCCGTTCACGAGCGTAATGATGATGCCCGCGATGGCGTCGCCTCGCACGAACTTGCTGGCGCCGTCCATCGCGCCGTGGAAGCTGGCC
>CAZERK010000319.1:4545-4797 GCA_964514515.1 uncultured Planctomycetaceae bacterium | reverse complement strand
GCGAAATTCGGCGTCGTTCTGGTGCGCGTCGGTCGCTTCGCGGTCGAGACGGCGACCTTTCGGAGCGACGCAGATTACGAGGACGGCCGGCATCCGACGGCGGTGCGTTTTACCGATGCCCGAGAAGACGCGCTGCGCCGGGATTTCACGATCAACGGCATGTTCTACGACCCGGTCAAGCAGGAGACGGTCGACTACGTCGGCGGCAAGCAGGATTTGCAGGACGGCCTCATCCGGGCAATAGGCGATCCG
>CAZERK010000319.1:0-4535 GCA_964514515.1 uncultured Planctomycetaceae bacterium | reverse complement strand
ATCTTCGCATCCTGCGAGCCGTGCGATTCGCTTCTCGGTTTGCCTTCAGAATCGAGCCAGCGACCTGGGAGGCCATGTCCGCCGCAGCCGATTTCCTGCCTCGTATCAGTCCGGAGCGGATTCGCATCGAGCTCGAACTGATGCTGACCGCGCCATCCAAAGCGAGGGCGTTTGACGATCTCGCAAGAGCCGGAATCCTGCCGCACCTCTGGACGGACGCAAGGCTGCTCGCAGAGCACGCGGCCCGGATCGAACGGGTCCTCGACGCCCTGCCACGCATCGTCTCGTTCGAACTCGCCCTAGCCGCCCTCCTGCATCCGCTGGCCGTTCGCCAAGCCGCTGCCGCCTGCGACGCGCTGCGATGCAGCAATCTGGCCAGGAAGGCCGTCCTCTGGCTTCTGTCGCATCAAGACGATCTGGCCGCGAACGAAAGCTGGACGGACGCAGACCTCAAGTTGTTGATGGCCTCACCCTTCTTCGACGCCCTGCCGAAGCTGTGCGCGGCGAAGCTCAAGGCGACCGGCTCGTCGCCAGCCGTCCTGCGTCAAACGATAGCGCGCATCCGGCGCATTCCCCCCGCCGAGGTCTCCCCTCCACCGCTGCTCAACGGCGATGACCTCGCCGCGATGGGCATGCCCGCGGGTCCTCGCTACAAGGCAATCCTCGAACGCGTCTACTACGCGCAGCTCAACGGCGAGATCGCGACGCCGCGCGAGGCCAGGGCGATAGCCCGGTCGCTGTGGATTCCCCCGCCAGACAGCCCATCGGAGGCGTTCTGAGGCCGAGTCGCATTCTCGTCGCCCGCTCATCAACCAGCATGTGCCCGTTCGCCGCTATGCCTACCGGATCGGCGCCGACGTTCGCAAGCTGCCGCCGGCTGACGCGGAATTCGACGGTCGCGTCGCCGGTTCAACAGGTGCCCGAGGCTCGCCTGATGCGGTCCCGATGCTGTCAGTAGGCCTGGATAGGAGCTTCAGCCCCGCCGCTCGGATGAACCTCCAGGCGTGGGGGTAATCCCGGATGGGCGCTTCGGGCGGCGTCGCGTCGCGTCGGGCACGGTCGAGGGCGTCCGTCTCATCTCGAACGATTCCGTCGAGCCGCACGCCGTCCGGAATCGGTCGCTCTGGATGGACGCGGTACAGGCGAACGTTGTTACCGGCGAAGGTTGCGGCCTCTGCAAGCGGCAATCCTTCGGCCGATCTCGGCGCCGACGCGAGCGCGTCGAGCCAGCGCCGCTCGACCGGGAAGCCTTCCAGATCGTGGCGGTAGTTGACGCATAGCCCCGGGAACATCGAGTTCGTGAAGACGTATTCGACGCCCAGCCGTCGGAGGTTCTCCCACCAGACTCGGGGATCCATGAGGAATCGATCGAACGCAGCTTCCGAAGTATTGGGCGCACCGAGCGCTCGCGACTCCGGCAAGAGCGCGAAGTCGTGATGTCGGCCGTCGGCCGGCAGCCTGGCCGGCACGTAGACGACGCGGTTCTCCAAATGCCGCCCGCAGAGGAAGTACGGCACGTTGTTGCCCGTGTAGGCGATGGTTGCGCCGTGCACGTGGCCGTCAATCCAACTCCAGGCCGGGCCCAGGAACCGCCATCGCTCCATCTCTGCCGTGCGAACGTCTGGCGTAGACCGCACGGCCGTCATGACGACGGCCGCAGCCAGGACGGCGCAGAACGGCAGGACGACGATAGTCTTGCGAACAGATGTCCAGGCGAATCCGCCGAGAACAACGACAGCCAAGACCAAAGCGACCCATCGCCAGTCCTTCATGATTGCCAGCGGGCCGTCGCACAACTCGCGTCCGAAGCTGATTGCCCAGACAGCGAGAATCAACAGCGGCACCAGCCAGCGCGCGAGGCGATGCAGCCGCGTTGTGGCGAAACCGGCAACCACGGCGCACACGATCGGCCCCCACAGGAATCTGGCTTCTTGAAACGGGAGCACATACCAGAAGACCAAGACGCCCAGGACGACGCTGGCGAGCAGCAATAGCAACGTGACGCGATCGTGCTGTCCCCCGCGGACGACGGCGCCAAGTAAGCTCAGGGGCAACAGACCTGCGATCAATCCGCTCGGCCCGACGTACCATCGCCGAAAGCTGTCTGTGCTGTCTGTGGCCGCGGCGGCGCTGTCCTGTCGAGCTTGCGGCGGAGGGCTTGATGCGTGCAGGGCATCCCACGCGATGGACGCGGCTGCCAAGCCGTCCCCGCGACGCCTGACGTTGAAAACTGAATTCTCCAACTGATCCGGCCCGAACGCGCCGGGCAGCAGGACGCGGCCGCCCAAGCGGACCTCCAAGGGATAGACGGGATTGCCTGTTTCTACTGCGTTTCGAGCGTACCAGAACCCGCCGACCAGCGCCGCCGGCAGGATCGCGCACACGAGGGACAAGCGGCCGCGCGCCAGCGCCAGGCCGCGTCGAGATCGATTCGCCAGCAGAGCCCAGGCGAGGACAGGCAGCAACGCTATCAGGTATGCTGGGCCGATGAGCTTGGTTCCGACGAGCGGGCCCAAGGCCAACAGCAGCCCCACCCAATCGGCCGCCCGACGAGTTCTCGCGCACCGCAGGGCGAAGGCTGTGCAGCAGACGAACGCGGCTGCGAACGCAACGTCGACCATCGCCGTGCCCGCCTGCGCCCAGATCGCTGGAATCGTCGCGACAGCCAGACAGGCAAACAGACGCTGCATCGGGGCCAGCCTCAGCTCGCGTGCCAATAGGGCTACCCCGCCGAGCAGCAGCCACCAGAAGGGCAGTTGCCCGCAACGGGCCACGTCGTCGCTGCCCATCGGCAGCATCAACCAAACGTAGAAGACCTCCGCCGCGCTAGGCGCGTAGGCGGGGGCTGGATCTCCGAACCAAGTCGGGACGATGGAAATCCGGGCGTCCTGGATCCAGCGAGCGGGGAAAAACAGGTGATACGTCAGGGTGTCGTAGGCGTACGTCGGCTCGTTGACAGATCGCCACGAGACGAGCCCGACAAGCACGAACAGGGTAGCCGCGACGAGCGACCGCCCCGAAGGCAGACGCCGGCCTTTCCGCCGGCCTGACGCATCGGCGATGCGTCGGGATGCACCGCATCCGCCTGGCACCCGCGCCAACAGCATCGCCAGCATCCCAACACCAACGGAGACGGTCAGGAGGACCGCCTGCGTCAGGCAGCCAAATGCGCCAAGGATCAAACCGATTGCGATCAAGCTGACGAAGTAGATTTCCGCGGTCAGCACAAGGCGAACAACAGACCAACCCGCTCGCGTCGCTCTCGCCGCAGCAATCTTGTCTGGGGACTGATGCTCCGTTCGGCTTGACGATCCGACAAGCAAGCGACCGGACAAGATAGAGGCGGCGACAAACAGGAGAACGTGGCTGACGAGTAGCATGCCCGGACCGCTCGCCGAGCCCAGCGTGCCGCAGACAGCAACCACGACAGAGCCCCCCACGAAGAATGCGAGAATCGCCTGCCCGACCCCGCGGCGAGGAACGTCGCCTGGCCCGGGCGCAGGTCGGTTGGACGGCTGCGACGGGTCAGACGGCTGGCCGCTGCTTACGGGTGGTGTGCGGCCATCTTCCATAGCAACTCCGGGAAGGAGACGATCTCGTCGAATTGAAGGCCGTAGAACAAGTAGAAGGCGATGTTCATCGCGCCCAGCAGAACCGCCAGTACGGCGACCGGCGGCAGCATCGAACGTCTGGGGTTTGCGTGTCGTAGAAGCCCCGCCAGCAAGGCGTACAGGCCCGGGGCCGCGATGGTCGAGAATCGAAGCTGCATGCCCTGACCGTTGAGGCCTACGGCCGTCAACAAGACGACGGCCGCGCCGATCCAGACCAGGGGCACGCCGAATTCGATCGACCAAAGCCGCGAAGCTCGACGCGCGCACGCAATCACCAAGACGAGGACGATGGGGGCGACCAGGCAAGATTGCGACAGGTAGTAATGCCACGGCTGCGACATCGCCCGGCGAACGAGGCCGCTCGCCTGGATCATGTTCGCGTCAGGATGAATCCAATTCGGCAGCAGCCGTCCGTAGTGCGCGAAGAAGACAACGAACCAGGGCAGCACGACGAGAATCGCAGACACGACGGCCGCCAGCACCAGTCGCAGCCTGAGGAACCGGCAGGCGTTCGGCGCCAGCGCGAGCAACAGAACTGCTGCCGGCAGAACGGTCAGCGCCGGCAGTTTGGCCAACCCGGCCAAGCCGAGCACCAGTCCCCCACCGATCGCCCACCGGAGTTTCCCGGAGGCCGCCGCCACGCACGACAAGCCCATCGCGAGGCCGACGCATCCGCCTGCCAGCCCATCCAACCAGAGCTTCCGCGAGCAGAACGAGAGGACGGGATCCAACGAGACGGCAAGGACGGGCAGCCAGAGCTCAAACCGCGCGCCGTGCCAGCCTCGTCGCCTCCACGTCCATGCGAACAGCGCGACGCCGGCAATCGCCGCGAAATGCCCCAACCAAGAGACGACGACAGCCACTTGGGGCGAATCGAGGGCGACAAACGGGATCAGCAGCATCGGCAGGAGCGGCGGGTGATGG
>CAZERK010000318.1:0-4805 GCA_964514515.1 uncultured Planctomycetaceae bacterium | reverse complement strand
CGCTGCCGGATGCGGACGGAGGAATTGGACCCCGACATCGAGCAGCGTCTCGCCCAATTGGAGGACGAGATCAAGGAGCGCCGTGAGGAAGCTGAACGGATACTCGATCAGCGTCGCCGCGTGGACGAGGAGGCGTTACGGAAGGCACGGAACCGTCTCGACGAACAGGTGGAGGACCTGCGCCGGCGGCAAGCCGGGATCTGGCAAGAACAACGCCTGCTCCAGGAACAGCGGGACGCCTCGAAGCCCGAAGCAGAGCGGACAGCGACAGATCAAGCCGCGCCGGAAGACGTTCGAGTCCTTGACTTGGAGACGCATGCCGATGGGGATTCGTTTTCAGAAGCGGCGGGCCGCACAGCAGAGCCGCGTCCAGCCGACGAGGGAGACGAGCTTCAAGCCGACGAGACTGTGCTCAGCGGCGGCGCTGTTACAGCAGACCCAGTCTTGTCTCAGCCGTCCGGCCGGGAAGGCCCCCTGCAGGAAGTTGGCCTGACAGACCTAGTACGGACTCGCCAGGGCGAGCCTCTGCAGGACGAAGGCAGTTTGGATGAATCCCGCCTGGACGGGACCCGCCTCGACCCGCTCGATCTGGACGAAGAGGATTCGGCAATCGTCCAACGCAGCGAGGCACGCAGCGACGACGGAGAACAGAACGCACCCGGGCTCGCGGAACCGTGGCCTGCCAGAAGCCGACGCGTTCCGATCGGCAGCGAGACTCGGGCGCCCGCCGCGATTCCGCGACGCTTCCGCCCGTTGGCCACGGGTACGGCGGCCGCCGTGCTGGGGGCCATCGTCGGCTTGGCTTACATGTGGGTCCCCTCCGGCGAAGTTACGGTTCGATCCCGGCTCGTCTTCCAGAACGGCGATGGCGCCGCGTCGCTGAGCCCGTCCGAGCATCTGACAGGATTGTGCAGCCCCGCCACGCTGCAACGGGCCTCCGAACTGGCTGGCGACGACTTGGGCGCCTTGTTCTACGAGCAAGGGCGAATCAGGCTCGCGAGCGATGCGAACGCGGGAGCGTTGGAGATGGCGGCGCGGACGGAGCCGGGGGCGGTACAGACCGCCCAGGGCTGGCTGGAAGCGTGGGCGAAGGCCTACGAAGAATCGCTTGAGGCCCGCGTGCTCTCCGAGCCCGAGCGAGACAGGCGGTTGCAGGAATTGGAGACGACCAACAGCCAACTGCAGGAGCAGCGACAGGCGGCGCATCAAGAGTTGAACCGCCTTCAGACCGCATCGTCGACTGACCCCGAATTGGCCGCCGTTGAAGCGGCTCGCAAGGCCAAGCCGGACCTCAGGCAGCTACTCCTAGCGACTCGGCTAGAATTGGAGGCGGCAGATAAGGCCCTCACGGAATTCAACAGCGAGCAGCTGCCGACGGACTCCGTCACACCCGCCGAGGAGCAGCTTGTCCGGGCGTGCGCGGCGGATGCCGAGCTGATGCAGGCCGTTGAGCAGCGAGATGGCAAGGCATGGCAGTTCTACCAATCGCTCGTCGAGGCGATGTCTCGTGCCCAAACGCCGCTGGCGGCGCTATTGTCCAGCATCGATGCCTTGGAGCACGAGGTCCGTGAGCAGTTGCAGGATCAGGCCAACAAGGAAATCCGGCGTGAGATCGAGGTGATCTTGGTCGGCGTACGAGACTACGGCGATCAAGCTCGGGCGTTCTCGCGAAACTGGGACGCGCTCGCTCCGAAGGTGGCAGCCTGGAAGGCAGGCGGCGATCCGCAGACCCTATTGGAGTACCAACGAAAGGCGGAGGGCCTGATCCGCGACTTCCACGCTGCGTCGAGGAGGTCGTTCGCCAACGTGGCGCAGAAAGCCGACGCGATCGGTCGTGCCGGCTCCGAGATGACGCAGCGCCGCATCACCCAGGGCAAGCTGCTCAAGGCCGCCAACGCCGGCTTGGAGACCCGAAACGGATGGATCGTGGCCGCTCAGGGCGTCTTGCCTCGATACAACAAGGCGCTCAAAGCCCTGCGAGATGCGATTCGTGATCTGACGCCTCGAATCGAGCAGCGCCGCCAGTACCATCGAGAGCGGTTAATCGAGCATCTCACGAAGGTAAGGGAAGACGAATGGAACGCCGAGCGGATCCGGTTGGAGCAGCACAAGGAGGACTTGGCGGAACGGTGCCGGCAGCTCTCCGACGAATTCGTCCGACTGGACGAAGCCGGCACCATCCCGAGCGATGTCGCCCGACGGCTTCAAGAGCGTCAGGATCGCGTCCGCCGCCAGCAAGAGCTTGTGCGCAAGCTTGACGAGCGGCTGGCCGCTTTAGATCAGGAGCTTGTGCGGCTGCGCAGCACGGAGCAGGTGAGTCTGGCTGGCAGCGTGAAGTACAAACCGCTGCCCGCGATTCGACCGCAACGGTTCGACCCTCGACGCCGTGCGGGGGCCGTCGGCCTGGGAGCCGGCGCGGCGCTGCTGTTCATGTTCGCCGTCTGGTTCGTGTCTCAACCCAAATTCGCCAAACGCGGCCGCTGACGAACGTGACTGGCGGGCTCACCGTCGCGGGCCGCACGCAGTTCGCCCGCATCAGCAGATTTCCGCGACCCCGACGCACGCGAAATCGATGAGAGCCGCCGCCTTGGCCGGCGGGTGGCTCGAAGGCGCCCGCAGCCCTGCGATAGGCAGCGGCCGAGGTCCGGCACGACCGGCGCGAGAGCAGGCGTCTCGACGCCGAGGCGGACCGGCTGCTGCGAGCACACGCCACCACGAGGCGGTCCGATGAAGGCCTGCGATCTTCCCCGCGGTCTGCTCAAGGCGCAACCGCAAGGACTGACATGCTCCGCGTGATGATGCTCTCAACCGATCTCCAGCGAGGCGGCCTGCCCATGCGACTGGCTCGTTTGGCGATCCAGTTGCGAGGCATGGGGGTCGAGCCGATCGTCGGTTGTCTGACGTCGCCGGGGCCGCTCTCGCGCGATCTGGCGGACGCCGGCGTCGAGACCTTCTCCTGCGACGCTACCGGACGCCTCGACGTCCGTTGCCTCGCCGCCCTGTCTCGCCCCGTTCGCCGCATCCCGCCGGACGTGCTGCACGCCGCCCTGTTTCACGCCAACCTCGCCGCGCGATGGGGCGGCCGGCTCGACCGGCCGCGTCCCGTCGTTACCGGCACCGTCACGATCGAGATCGAGCGCCGCTGGCATCGGCTCGTCGAATCGCTGACCGCCCCCCTCTCCGATGTCCACGTCGCGAACTCGCAGGCCGTCGCTGACCACCTCGTTTGCGAACTCGGCTTCGCGCCGGAGCGGCTGCGCGTCATCCCGAACGGGGTCGACCTCGAGCGGATGGACCAAACGCCCCCCGTCGAGCGACAGGCCGTCGGCATCCCGCCCGACGCATGGCTCGTCGTTTGGGCCGGACGGATGGATCCGGTGAAGAACCTGCCTGTTCTCGTCGAGGCCGTCACGCGCGCCGCATCGCAAGCGCCCGTGCGCGCGGTGCTCCTGGGCGACGGACCGGAGCGATCGCGCATCGCCGCGGACGTTCATCGCCGCGGACTCGATGGTGTCATCCGCGTGGCAGGCTGGTCGAACGACGTCGTGGGCTGGTTGAAGGCCGCGGATTGTCTGTGTTTTCCATCCTTCACCGAAGGATCGCCGAATGCCGTGATCGAGGCGATGGGGTGTCATTGCTGTGTCATAGCCAGCGACATCGCCGCGCATCGCGAGCTCATCCGCCACGGCGAATCGGGCTGGCTCGTACCGGCCCGCGATGCCCGAGCCTTCTGCGATCGGATTCTGCAACTCCGCGAAGACCGCGTGGGGGCACAGGCCGCTTCCCGAGCGGCTCGCCGACACGTTGAGAGGTACCACCGACTACAAGATGTAGCTACCGCCTGGGTACGTCTCTACGAGGACTTGATTCGCGGCCTCTCCGAGCGCCGCGCCAGCAAGTCATCACGCGAGCAATTGCTCACAACCTCCTGAGAAATCGAATGTTCCCTCGCCACTACTGTCCGGAACGATGAAACGGGCAGAAATCGCGCGGACGGCCCCTTGAAAAGTGTGGCGAACTGTGTAGATTCTGCCCACGAAGTGGGGCTGAGTGGCGGAAAGGGCTGCGAGCACGACAACATGGTCTTTACGGGCTTCTTCGAGCACGCGATCGATGACAAGAACCGCTTGGCTATTCCCGCCAAGTTTCGTCGCGGCTTGGACCCCGAATGCGATGGGAAGGCGTTCATGATCGTTCCGGGCCAGCCGCCGGATCGCCTTTGGCTTTACACCGATCGGCACTTCGAACGGTTGGCGACGCAGGCCGCTTCCGAACTGATTCCGGACGAGGACCAACTCCAGTTCGATCAGATTTTCTTTCCGCTGGCCGAGTATGCCGAGCCTGACAAGCAAGGCCGCATCTTGATTCCCGAAAAGATGCTACGTCGATCTGGACTCGGCAAAGAGGTCGTCATTTGCGGCGTGCGAGATCATCTGGAGATTCGCCCGCGCGAAGCGTTCGACCAGCAGCTTGACGAGGCATGGGGACGATTCAGGGACTACCAGGTACGCGCACGCAAGGCTTACCAGGATTCAGCACGGCGGCAATCCGGTCACGAACCGGATTAAGATAACCTGACCGGCGGGCGGCACGGGGTCGCTCGGAGGCTCGGGGTGAAGTAGGTTCGAGGTACGGTGAGGCGGAGGAAGTCCCGCGTGGGACTTCCTCCCTCTCAGCCTCACGAGGCCCTGAGAGACAACGATTCGGAAAATCACAGAGCCGAGAGACCCCGCGTCGCGCGGGCTGAACCGGCTCTTGTCACACGAGCAACGCGTTGAGGCGGGCCTGCTTGTCAAGGACGACAA
>CAZERK010000317.1:0-4814 GCA_964514515.1 uncultured Planctomycetaceae bacterium | reverse complement strand
GAATGTTTTATTGCCCGAAGTCGTCGCTTTTCTACGCGAAAGTCCGCTGCCTGCCGTGATCGGCGGCAAGGATTGCATGGCCGCCAACGGCGAGACGTTTCCCACGGTTGACCCCGGGTCGGGACAACTGCTGGCTGACGTGGCCGCCCTCAAGGGCTCGTCGCTTTGCCCTTCTCGCTGTGCTCGTGTTCGTGCTCGTGCTCCCGCTCGTGTGCGCACTTCTGCTCCTGCTTGAGCGCGTGGTCGGCCTCCGCGACCACGTAGATATACCGCATCGGCTGGTCGCCCGTATTGTGAACGTTGTGCCGCGTATAGGGCGGATTGTACGCAAACTGTCCAGCCGCCAGCGGCCGCCGCCCGACGCCTTCCGTCTCAATCTGGCCGGCGCCTTCGAGACAGATGACCATCTCCTCGAATCCCTCGGTGCTGTGCTCGCCGCAGTTCTCGCCGGGCTTCAACGTGACCAGCCCGCTTCGCATCGTGACGCTCTCCGGCGGGCGAAGAAGCCTCGCGTACTCGTGCGTCTCCGGAAGCGCCTTGACGAGCGGCTTGTAGGGATGGCCGGCGGCGCCGTCGTTCGTCGTTGCCTGATCGTGATCGTGCACGTGACCATCTCCTGCTGCGCATCCTGCCACCGCCACGATCGACACGGCCAAGACTGCGTGCAAGATCGTTGTTCCGATGGATGCTCTTCGACCGCCTGCTGCCCGTGCCCGCCGCGACGCTGCGCGTCCTGTCTCAATCATCTTACTTCTCCCATGACGGATCTTCCTCGCTCTCGCCGAGTTCAGCCGCTATTCTCCATGACCCGTCGCTCTATGCAATCCCCCCCCGCACGGTGTACGATCTTGGCAGCAAGGCGTGGTGAGCCGGCAGCACGCTGAGGCGGCGGCTGCACGGCCCGCGAAATTGCCGTAGCAAGGAGAACAAGCGTGTTCAATCTCTTCGGTGGCAACAATCTGCTTTTGTACGGCATCTTCTTCATCATCCATCTGATCATCCAACTCATCAGCGGCGGGCTGACGCCGAGCGCGTAGCGCCGGCGGCTGCGCCGTCTCCAGCCCATCACGCAGGACCCGCCGTCCGCGGACTCCGCGAACGGCAAGCGGTCGTCTGCCGTCAGCTCCGACCCGAGCCGCCGCCTGCGGCCCGGGGCGCGCGCCCGCTTCACGAACCCTCCCCAAACGCCCGCCGTGCCGACCTTGTAGGCTCGCAATCTCCGCAAACGCCGTTTGACTTTCGGCCATGTTTGGTATATGTTAGGTATATCGCGAGACGGCCGACGCGTCAAGCCGGCCCTCGGGAAAGGAGGCGGCCCAGGTGGCGAACAACGTGGTGAGCAAGTCCCCGGTCGCGTTGGAGTCCATGAGCGATCGGCAGCGCCGGCTGGTCGAGGCTCATCTGCCGCTCGTTCGGTTGACCATCTCACGACATGCGCGGCGCCTGCCGCCGCAGCGGATCGGCACGGAAACCGCCGAGCTTCAGCAGGAAGGCTGCCTAGCCCTGATGGAGGCGGTGCGCACGCACGATCCGCTGCGACACGGCGAATTCGCCGCGTTCGCCATGGCGAGGATTCGCTTTGCCATCAGCCGGTTCGTGCACGAGCATCGTCAGGCGATCCGCGTCCCGTTCATCACGCAGCGGCGGCGACGGTCTGAGAAGGACGACGCGCACGGGAGGCATCGCCCCGACGAGTTGCCTCGCGCGCTGTCCATCCAGGAGATCAGCGTCGAGGCGAAGGCGCATCCCGGCGGCTCCCCCGACCTGTCCGATGGTTCGACCCCGGACGAGCGGCCGACGATCGGCGACGCCATCCGAGAGCGCGTCGACCGGGCAGCCCGACGGCTTGCGGCTTCGATGGAACGTTCGTCACGCTGCAAGCCCGACGGGCAGAAACTGATCCGGCAATGCCTCGAAGAACGTTGGGCGATCCCGGAGCCGGAGGAACGGACGTCGATCCGGCAAATCGCCAAGCGTGTCGGGTGCACGGTCAGCCGCGTGACGCATTGCGAGGAGCGTTTTCACCGTCGACTCCGCGAGGGGCTGGCCGAAGACGCCGCTTGCGTGAAGCTGCTCGCGTTGGCCAAGGAGAGTCCGTCGGGCATGAGGCGACCGTTGAGTCAGAACGAGGTGACGGCCTTGTACGGATTGGAGGGCTCCGTCGGCGCTGCCAGCCATCTCGATGCGCCCTAGAATTCCGCGCGTGCGGCGAGCCGCAAAGGCCGTAGGCCATCGAGCAAACAAGGCAATCGAGCATCGGATCAGGCCTGCATGTGCAAGATCGAAGCATACGGCCCCCAGCATGCAGACGGCGTGGTCCAGGTCGTCCGTCGAGTCTATGACGAATACGGCTTCACGTGGGACGCGGCCGGTTATCATCGCGACCTGTACGACGTGGACGGCTTCTACGGCGAAGGCCGAGGCGCGGTCTGGGTGTTGCTGGCAAGCGAGCAGGTCGTCGGTTGCGTCGGCGTCCGGCTGGAAGGCGATCAATCCGAGCTGCACCGCATGTACCTGCTGCCGGAGTATCGAGGTCGGGGCCTGGGCCGCTTGCTCCTGGAGACGGCCGTCGACTTCGCCCGGTCCAGCGGGGCTCGGCGCATCCGGGCCTGGTCCGACGTGAAGCTCCCGCTGGCGCACAAGCTGTATCACCGGTTCGGCTTCGTACAGCAGGGGCAGCGCATCTGCGACGACCCCGACCAGTCGCGCGAATATGGATTCTGGAAGGACCTGACGTGACCGCCAACGGCGAACCGGCTGCCCGTCTCCCGTTCGATCCGAAACGCGTCGCGCCTTCGGAAGACGACCGGCCGGCTGCCGGCAAGACCCCCGACGGCGCCGAGCCGCTCACGCTCTCCGTCTCGCAGTTGACGCGGCTGATCCGTGGCGCCATCAAGCGCGCGATTCCAGGGACCGTCCACGTCGTCGGCGAACTGTCCAACGTCTCGCAGCCGACGGGCGGCCATCTCTACTTCACGCTCAAGGACGCCGGCAGCGAGATTCGCTGCGCGATGTGGCGGTCGTCGACCAAGTCGCTGCGCTTCGAGGTCGAGGACGGCCTGAAAGTCGTCGCCTCGGGCGAGGTCGACGTCTACGAGCCTCGCGGGCAGGTCCAGCTCTACGTCCGGCGACTGGAGCCGCATGGCATCGGCGCCTTGGATTTGGCGTTCCGACAGCTTCGCCAGAAGCTCGCGAGCGAGGGCCTGTTCGATCCGGCCCGAAAGCGGCCGCTGCCGAAGTTCCCGCGGTGCGTCGCCGTCGTCACGAGTCCGACCGGCGCCGCCGTCCGCGACGTCCTTCAGACGATCGCCCGACGGTACCCGTGCGCAACCGTCCTCGTCTTCGGCGTCCGGGTCCAGGGCGAAGGAGCCGCCGAGGAGATCGCCGACGCGATCCGCCGATTGAATCGCCATCGTGACAGGCTCGGCGGCATCGACGCGATGATCGTCGGCCGTGGGGGCGGATCGTTGGAGGACCTTTGGGCCTTCAACGAGGAGGTCGTCGCCCGAGCGATCAGCGCCAGCGAGATTCCCATCGTCAGCGCGGTCGGACACGAAACCGACTTCACGATCGCCGACTTGGTGGCGGACGTCCGCGCCGCCACGCCGACGGCCGCCGCCGAGATCGTCGTGCCCGACCGGATGGAGCTTCAGTCCGCCTTGCACGGGACCGCCTTGCGATTGACCCAGGCGGTGCGCGGCGCGATCGAGACGGCGAAGTCGCGGCTGACCGTCGTACAGCGATACGAATGGTTCCGCGATCCGATCGGCCGACTGCGGCACCGCCAACAAGCCGTGGACGAGGTGCAGGGCCGTCTGCAACTGGCCGTCTCGCGCTGCGCGGCCCGGCAGCACCGTCGCATGAACGAGTTGGAAGTGCGCCTCGCGAAGTCGCGTCCCGAGCTTCTGCTGAGCCGACGAACTGTCTTGCTTGACCGTGCGGAGCATCGATTGCGCACGGCAATCGTCCGACTGGCCCTGCTTCCCTGCGAGCGAAGGCTACGAGACGTGCAACTGCGATATGCCGCGGTGTCGCCCGACCGACTACTCGAATTGAAGGCGTCCACGCTCGATCAACTCGCCGGCCGCCTGACGCGAGCGATGGACCGGCTCATGGCGGATCGAAGTCGGGACCTCGAAGCGTTGAGCCGGCGCGTCGCGGCGGCCAGCCACGAGCAGGTTCTCAATCGCGGCTTCACGATCACGCGACGGCTGCGCGATGGGAAGATTATCCGTCGCGGCAAGGACGTGCGGCTCGACGATCGCGTTGAAACCCAGACGGTCGACGGCAAGTTCACGAGCCGGGTCGTGGACGGCAAGCAAGGAGAGTTGTTCGAGTAATTCGCCGCAAGCGCCGAGGCCAAACGGAGCATGGTCTCGGCCGCGACTTGGGAATGCCGCAGGGCTGACGCGAGATCGTGCATGCGCCTGTTCAAGGTGCGGCCGACAGAGCCATCCCGATGCCGATCGGGATGAGGCAGCGGTGATCGTGCCCGGGCCGCACCCGCTCCGTCAGGCCCACGGCGTTGCCGGCGATCAGGCGGCTGCCTTGGAGGAGACTATCTGATGACCAAGGAAAAACAGACGTTCGAGCAGGCGATGAGCCGGCTGGAGAAGATCGTCGAGTCCATCGAACAGGGGCGAATCGGGCTCGAAGACTCGATCAAGCAGTTCGAGGAAGGCATGGCCCTCATCAAGCATTGTCGGGCGGTCCTGACCGACGCCGAGCTGAAGATCCAACAGCTTCAGGCGGCCGGTCGCGCCGGCCACGCAGCCAAGCCCGGCCCGGCCCCAGACGGAGCATAGCCCGGACGG
>CAZERK010000316.1:4073-4817 GCA_964514515.1 uncultured Planctomycetaceae bacterium | reverse complement strand
CAGGTAGCCCGCGTCTCTGAGGCCGGCTGCAACCGAGCCGGAACTGCCATACCAGCCGGCCCCATCCAGGTAGTAAACAACGGGGCCTTGCTTTGGATCGGAACATCCGCCAATCAGCGTAACGAGCCCGATCGTCAGCGCGATGGGTCGCGCCCGCCGCACGGCCGCTCGTTGGATGAGACGTCGGAACCGCGAGACGCGCCGTCTGCACAGCAGTTTGGGAGCATCAGATACGACCATCGGCGAGTCAGAAGGGGCATCAGGTTCCAGAGGGTTCGCTGATGTCCCAGCCTTTTTCCTTCTCCTTGGCCTGGATTTCTTCCAGGGTCAACGCGCCGGACAGGGGTTCCTTCTTCTCCGTGATATTGGTGCCGCCTTTGAACAACTCGGCGTTCTTCTGCGTCCATTCCTTGTACGGTTCCGGCACCTCGTCCTCCGGGTAGATCGCGTGTACGGGGCATTCTGGAATGCAGAGCCCGCAATCGATGCACGTATCGGGGTCGATGACCAGCATCGCCGGCTCCTGGGTCTCCCAGAAGCATTCGACGGGACAAACCGTCGCGCAGTCCGTGTAGCGACAATTGACGCACCGCTCTGTGACAACGTGGGTCATGGCTGAATTCCTCTCAAGCCTGGCCTTATGGGCTTGGCGCCCAACTGAGCCGCCGCCCGTTCGGCAGCTATATCACAGATTAGGCGCTCCGCGTCAACGGGATGGCGCCGGTCATCCGAAGCGGGTCGTCG
>CAZERK010000316.1:0-4063 GCA_964514515.1 uncultured Planctomycetaceae bacterium | reverse complement strand
CAATCGCTTTCGATGCGAAGGATGGGTTGGCCAGGACCGCCTTACAATGCCGGGACCGGCTCTCGGCGACGAGTCAATCGCAGCGGAAGGCGAGAGGTCGAGGGCACCTGTCGCAGTCATGTTGGACGCTCTTAGGCACGCCGCCGGCAGGGGACACGCCGCAACGAGGACGCCACGGATGCCACAGCGCAAACAAACGAAGCCACGACGAACGCATCGGACGAGGGCCCGTAACGTGACTTCGAGAATCGAACCGTTTCTCGGACTATCCAGTCGCCAGACGGAGTATCGGCGAAGCCGCTATGCCGTCCTGCCCGTGCCGTACGATGCGACGGTCAGCTTCCAGACAGGCGCTCGCAACGGGCCTCGGGCGATCCTCGCCGCTAGTCAACAGGTTGAGTTGTTCGACGAGGAGTACGGCCGCGCGTTCACGTCCTGCGGCATCGCCACGCTGGAGCCTGTTCCGGTGAGCGCCGCGGGGCCGGCCGTGATGCACGAAGCGGTCTTCGCGGCGGCCACGCGCGTCGTCGCCGACGGCAAGTTCCTGGTTGGATTGGGCGGCGAGCATTCCATCACCAGCGGATTGGTCCGCGCCGTGCTCGGCAGGCACAGGAAACTGAGCGTGCTTCAGATCGACGCCCATGCGGACCTGCGCGACGCATACGAAGGCACGCCGTACAACCATGCATGCGCGATGCGCCGCGCCTGGGACATGGGCGTGCCGGTCGTCGGCGTCGGCATCCGAAACTACAGCCTCGAAGAACACCGCTTCATGAAGAAGCACGGCGTCGCGCCGATTCTGGCTCGACGGACGCTGGAAGATCCGGACTGGATCATGGAAGTCGTCGACCGTCTCAGCGATCGCGTGTACGTCACGATCGACATCGACGGCTTCGATCCAGCGTATGCGCCCGGCACGGGCACGCCGGAGCCTGGCGGTCTGGATTGGTATCAGGTAACGGACCTGCTCAAAACCGTGGCGCGGAGCCGGACGGTGGTCGCGGCCGACGTCGTGGAAGTCTCGCCGCTGCCCGGCAGTGGGCAAACGGAATTCCTGGCCGCCAAGCTCATCTACAAGCTGATCGCTCACGTGGAGGCCGCCCGCGGCGGGTCACATCTTCGGCCGCTTTCGCTATAATCGCGGCGGATACGCCGAGACGTCATGAGGCTGAGGCTTCGGAAGCGACCGAGCGCCCCGACCGGGGATACCGCGATGTCGTGCGAGTCGAAACGCGATTCGATCCGCCTGCAAGTCAACGGCGCGGAAACCGTCGTCGAGGCGCCCGCGACCATCGCGACGCTCCTCGCCGCGCGCCAGCCGCGCCCGCCGTTTGCCGTGGAGTTGAACAAGGCCTTGGTGCGGCGCGGCGGCTACGAGGCGGCGGTCCTCCGCGACGGCGATCAGGTTGAGATCGTCACGCTCGTCGGCGGCGGATAACGCCGGGCTGCGGCGCGAAACGTCCGACGAAGCGAAGCAACTGGTTTAGCCGCGACCCGCCGCGCTGTAAGCGCGTCGCCAAGCCCTAACCAAAACGGCCCAACGCGGAGCCGTCACAGGGAACGAATCATGGAACTGCCTCCGTTGAAACTGGCCGGGATGCCCTTTTCTTCGCGTCTGTTCGTCGGGACGGGCAAGTACGCGACGTACGAGATGATGCGGCAATGCCTGGAGACGAGCGGCTGTCAGGTCGTCACCGTCGCCGTCCGCCGCGCACGCCTCTACGACGCGCAGAACCGCAGCCTGCTGGACTTTATCGACACGAAGCGCTTCACGATCCTGCCCAACACGGCCGGCTGCTTCAACGCCGAGGACGCCGTCCGCGTGGCACGCCTGGGCCGCGACATCCTCGAACAGTTGGACAATCCCGGCGCGCAATGGGTCAAGCTCGAAGTCCTGCACGACAAGAAGACGTTGTTGCCAGACCCGGCCGGCACGCTCGACGCCCTCAAGGTGCTGCTCACGGACGGCTTCAAAGTGTTGGTCTATACGAGCGACGATCCGGCGATGGCCTGTCGGCTGAAGGAGGCCGGCGCGACGAGCGTGATGCCCGCCGGCAGCCCCATTGGCAGCGGCCAGGGCGTGCTGAACCCGAACAACATCCGCATCATCCTGGAGATGCTCAAGGAAGGCGACCCGGACTATCCCGTCATCGTGGACGCCGGCGTCGGCACGGCGAGCGATGTCACGATTGCGATGGAGCTCGGCGCCGATGGCGTGCTGCTGAACAAGGGCATCGCCCACGCGCGCGACCCCGTGGCGATGGCCCAGGCGATGGCCCACGCGATCGACGCCGGCTACCTGGCCTATCGCGCCGGCCGTATCCCACGCAAGCTCTACGCGACGGCCAGCTCGCCGGTGGAGGGGACGATCACGGCGGCGCGGTAGGGCCTTGCGCCTTCGCAGGAACCGACCGGAAAATGGCGGTGGAGGGCGCCAGCCATGGCGGCAAGCATCGCGCCGGACATCCCGCCGCGGGCGATTGGGTCGTCCCGCCCTCACCTTATGCCGAGCGCATCCTGCGCCGCCGCATCGCCGCCAAGCCGCCCCAGCCCATCATCCGAGTTGCGATCACGTCGCCGTCTCCTTGGGAACTGTTTCAGAACCGCCCGTTCGTGGCACCGCACGGACCAAAGCCCGGGGCTCCTTGGCGCTAGGAAACAGCTCCTTAGTTGTCCGTCTCGCTCCGCGCGCTTGTTGGTGGGCGCTCTCCGCCCGCTTGATCCGCGGTTCGCCTGATGAGGGCGCCGCGATTCCGATACATCATAACACATTGCGT
Organism: uncultured Planctomycetaceae bacterium; assembly: GCA_964514515.1. Lineage (GTDB taxonomy): Bacteria > Planctomycetota > Phycisphaerae > UBA1845 > UTPLA1 > CAZERK01. The sequence continues at coordinate 1,286 of CAZERK010000316.1, read as the reverse complement.
GCCGAGCTACGCCACGCGGCCGTTCTTCTCTTTTCGGTTCCAAGCCGCGGGCACGCACTTCGGGCACTCCGAGTCATGCCACAGGCCCGTTCGGGACATCCGCGTGCCACCGCGCGTCAACGGACGGCTGCGATGCATCGAAAGGGGTGCACGGTTCTGTCGGAGCGTCAAGCGTCACGGTTCCTTGTGCCGCAACTCGTCGAATTGCTCTTTCGTCAGTTGTTCGAACGCGCTGGAGTGGACGTTCACGCGAAAGTGCTTCTCGATGGCGCGTTCTCGCTTCTCCACGCCCTGCAGCACCCGCGAGACGCCGTAGACCCAGTTCTTGTCCTTTTCCAGGCGGATTTTGAACGTCCAATGCCCCTTCTCGTCGAGCTGGACCGGGATGCGCTGTCCGTTTGGAAGCCACAGTTCGACGCAAGCGCAGGGCAGCGTCTGCCCGCGGATGGTCGTCCAGAGAGACGACTTGACGTAGTTGCTGCAGAACTCGAGGGCGACCGAGCGATCCTGAAGAGCGAAGTCCGCGACGGCGCCGTCGTGCGACTTCTTTCGCAGGTCGTCGATTCGCGTGTACAGCTTATTCAAATCGGTGAGCTTATCCACCTCGTGGAGCGTGGCGGTCCCTTCATACACCCAGAGCGCGCTGCCGTTCTCAGTGTCCCTGTCGATCTTCACAAGTTGCCATTTTGGCGTCTGGCAGCTCCGACAGGGCACGCCCTGCAGGACGTGGTCGATTTCTTTGCACTCGTCGAACGGGGGCTTGTCGGTGACGCAGACCTGTCGGAAGTGCACCGTGGTGGTCACGTCCGTGATCTCGCGGACCTTTGCCTCCGGCGTCGCGCAGCCCGACAGCGCAGCGAGCAGCGCAGCCGCCATCCAACCCCGACCAATCATCCGACTTGCGAACATCTCACGGTCTCCTTTGTCGTTCGTTTACAGCGGTTCCCGGCTCAATCGACGATCCGCCGTGACAATCCCGATCCCGGCCGCGTTTGGCCCAGACCGTCTCCGATCTGTCGGCGATCACCCTCGGATCATCGAGTCATGCGGGAACCGCTGTAGCCTCCGTCGCGGCCGCTCGATGCCCGGCACCTCGTTAGAGAAGGTCGAACCGAGCGACGTCGTCATAAACGCCACAAACACGACCACCGTAGAACCCATCCCAGAACCCTCTCCCCGGCGGGGAGAGGGCAGGGTGAGGGGCGAGACTTGGAGCATTCGACGATCCTCCCGCGCTCGCACATACGGGAAACGGGGTCTTGTGATAGGTTATACCGGTATACATC
>CAZERK010000315.1:3650-4840 GCA_964514515.1 uncultured Planctomycetaceae bacterium | reverse complement strand
CATCGAAATCCGCCCGACCCCGTCCCGGAACAGCGTCACGCGGATTTGGTGGGGCGGGAATCGGTCGATCCAATACTCGCGGTCCAGGATGTAGGAGCGCCCCGGCAGCGGCGAGCAGGATACGTCATCCAATCCCGGCTCCAAGTCGAGCAACCGGCGGGCGAACGCCTCGGTCGCCAAGTCCTGTCCGTCAAACGCGTCGTCCTCGGCGACCTCGTCCGTCGTCTCACGCAGATACTGAAGGATGTCGTACTGCCGACCGAACTTCCGCACGGGACCGAGCAGACCGCGCTCGGGACCCGGCAGGCCCGACAGCCCAAGCGACGCCGCCAACTGGTCCGGCCGGACCTCCACCGTGCCGGCGCACGGCTTGCCGACGTGACGATGCCGGCCCCATCGCATCGTTCGCAACTCGGGCTCTATCCAAATCCAGAAATCGTCGTCGTTCGAGCCGATCTGCATGACCTGGTCGCCCAGGCCGGGACGCAGGTCCATCCGCAATCGCTGTGGCCGTTGGAACAGGAAATTGCTGTCCAGGTTGTAGACGTGTTCCTTGCCGTGATCGGCCTTGAAGCGGGCCGTCACGGAGACGCTTTGCGACCATAACGCGCGATCGAGCCGGGCCGCGTTGTCCTCCACGGCCGAGACGATCTCGTTCAGGCTGCGAAGCGGCGGCGCAGGCGACTCGACCTGGACGGGCGGACCGGGAGGGCAGCCGAGACCTCCCAAGAGGCACCCGACGCACCCAAGAGCAACCAGGAAGCGACGCACGCGGACCTCCGTTTTCCTGCTCAAGAACCGTCGCCTTCGCTTGGGGCGCCTGGCGCATCGTCGTCGGTCGCCTCCGCCGACTCGACGTCCTGACCTTCCAAGACGGCCCCCAGCTCCCGAGTCAAGGCGTCGATTTCCTGTTCGTTCATGGAAGGATGAAACACGCGATGCACGGTCTTGTCCCGCGTCAGACGCATCTCCCAGAACTCGCCGGCGGCCGTTCGATCCGTCCGCTCGTACTTCAGCAGGCGTTTGCGAAGTAGGACCAGCGACAGGACGAAACGAAACCGAAGCTTGTGCTCGTCCTCCGCCTTCTCGAGCCGGCGGAAGAAATCGACGAGCACGGCGTCATCCACGATCGTCTTACGAGGTTGGGACTTCTCCGGCAATCGTGCCTTGAAATGACAAACCGCCCCCTC
>CAZERK010000315.1:0-3640 GCA_964514515.1 uncultured Planctomycetaceae bacterium | reverse complement strand
TACCGAAACTGTGCCGCATCCTGTGCGGGCTGACGGTCGGCGGGGCGCCCGCCCCCTCCGGCGGGCCGGACCAGCATTCCGGAGCGATGTCGCGGCGTTCGTAGCCCTGCGGCGTCTCCAACAGAACGGTGTAGAAGCTCTCGTTCTCGGCGAATACCCGGCCGCTGACGCTGCACTGTCCGCGCGTCTTCGATATCTCGTATTCCGTCATACCCCGCAGACGTCCTTGTCAATTCCCCCAGCGCGCCACGCCGCGTTCAACCGTATCTCCGCCGGGCTGGGACAACTGTTACGCAAACCGTGTCGCGTGCCGCCCCGCGTTTAGCCGCGACCCACAGGGGAGCGCGTTCGCTTCGTCTTCTTGCCCTGCATCAGCTTGTCACGGAGGCGATTGATGACGCTCGGCGGAATCAGCCGTCCGAGGTTGTTCCGCTCCGCCCCGCCCAACTCGCAAATCTGCCGGATTAACGTGCTGCTGATCAGGGCCGTGCGGTCGGTCGTGAACAGGAATACTGTTTCTACGTCACCGGCGATCATGTTCACGTTGGCCTGGCGCAGCTCGTTGCGCAGGTCGTCGCTGTCCCGTATACCCTTGACAATGACGTCGGCGCCTCGCTGACGCACGAAGTCCATCGTCAGGCCGGTATACGACGTCACCTCCACGTTGTTGCACGCGCCAACGAGCTCGCGCAGCATGGAGACGCGCTCCTCCGGCGTGAACAACGGCTGTTTTTCCGGATTGTGCCCCACGGCCACGATCGTCCTGTCGAAGAGCCGTCGGGCCCGAGCGATCAAATCGAGATGGCCGTTGGTCGGCGGATCAAACGTCCCCGCGAAGACCGCCACCCGGGTCTTGCCCCGTCTGCCCTTCGCGCCGCTTTTCGTGCTCTTCTTCGGCAAAGGCACCTCCGAGCAGAAAAAGGTGTCAAGAAAAAGGTGTCAGGATGAATTTCTTGGGACGGGAATCAGTTCTCGGGACAAGCAGCCAGAAGGCGGCATCCGTCCTAGAAGCGACTCCCGACCTCTTTTTCTCCGCAAACCGTCTCCGTTCCGCGAGCGACGCTACCGCGACGGCTACTCGTATCGTAACGCTTCAACTGGATCGAGGCGAGACGCTTTCCAGGCCGGGTACATGCCGCTGATGATGCCGACGGTCGTCGCCATCGCCATCGCAAGCAGCACGGCCAAGCTCGTCGTCATCGTCTCGAATACGCGCGTCATCCGCTCGATCGTCGTCGCCATCCCCCAACCCATCAGCACGCCCAGGGCGCCGCCGAGGAACGAGACGATGCTCGCCTCGACGAGGAATTGGACCATTACGTCGCCTCGTTGGGCGCCCATCGCCATGCGCACGCCGATCTCCCGCGTCCGCTCCGTCACGGCCACCAGCATGATGTTCATGATGCCGATGCCGCCCACGACCAGACTGATGCCGGCGATGGACCACAGCACGATGCCCACGATCCGCTGAAACGTGGCGAACTGCTCGACGAATTCCTTTTGGGCCTGGACCTGGAAATCGTCCTCCTGGCCGGCACGAATCTTGTGTCGTTGCCGCAGAAGCTTCTTGATCTCGTCCTTGGTCACCTCGATCGCCTCGTCCGCCGGGGAGCCCGCCTCCACGACGACCATCTGGATCGAGTCCAGGCCGTAGAGCTTGTCCATCGCCGTCGTGACCGGGATGATGATTTGGCGGTCCACGTCCGTGAAACCGACGTTGCCCTTGTCCTCCATCACGCCGACCACCGTAAACGTGCGAAGCCCCAACGTGCCGGCGATCTTGATCATCTCGCCGACGGCCGGCCGCCCTCCGAACAGCTCCTGCTTGACCTTCGACCCCAGCACCGCCACGCTCGAACGGCCTTGCACGTCAGAGTCGTTGAAGAACTGGCCTTCGACGGTTTTGTGGCTGTTGATTTCCGGGTACTTGTCCGTCGCGCCGAGAATGCTGGCGTTCGTGTTCTTGGAGAGAAATTTGACCAACCCGGCGTTGTTGAGTTGCGGCATCGCCAGCTTGACCGCGGTGCACTCCTTCGCGATGGCATACGCGTCGTCAAGTTTGAGCGAATCGAAGTTGCCCACGAGCCGCCCGCTCCGCCGTTCGACCGACGGCATGACGTAGATCTTGTTCGAGCCCATCGACGCGAACCCGGTCTCCACCCGGGCGCTCATGCCCTTCAAGATCGCCATGGCCGCCACGACCGCCGCGACCCCGATGATCACGCCGAGCGTAGCGAGGATGCTCCGCAGCGGGTGAATCCACAAGCTGCGAAGCGCCATGACGAAAATGCGCAGGAAGAACATGCCGCTACACCTTCAACGGCCGGGCCACGGGCGCGATCGACTCCGACGTCTCGCTCTCCACGCCGCTGAGCAGTTCCTTTCGCAAGTCGTCGTCCACCGTTCGATCCAGGACGACGCGGCCGTCACGCATTCGGATGAGCCGCCGGGCCGACAGGGCCACGGACATCTCGTGCGTGACGAGCAGGACGGTGACGCCCGAGCGGTGCAACTCCCCAAAGAGCGCCATGATCTGCCGCCCGGTCCGGCTGTCGAGGTTGCCCGTCGGCTCGTCGGCCAGCAGGATCTTGGGCTCGGTGACGATGGCCCGGGCGATGGCCACGCGCTGTCGCTCCCCGCCGGACAATTCGTTCGGTTTGTGAAGGGCGCGGGGACCGAGGCCGACCCGCTCCAAGGCCCTCAAGGACGGAATGCGAACCTTGGTCTGCCGCGCGTAGAACAGCGGCACGGCCACGTTGTCCACCGCCGTCGTGCGCTGAATCAGGTTGAACGTCTGAAAGACGAAGCCGATCTTCCGGTTGCGGACGATCGCCAGTTGCCGGTCAGACATGGCGCTGACCAACTCGCCGTCCAGCCAGTACTCGCCGCCGGTCGGCCGGTCGAGGCATCCCAACAGGTGCATGAGCGTGCTCTTGCCGCTGCCGGACGCCCCGGTGATGGACACGAACTCGCCCTGCTCGATCGAGAGGCTCACGCCGTCCAGGGCGCGGACCACCGTCGTGCCCATGACGTAGTACTTCGCCAACTTGTCAGTCCGCAGCAACGGTGGCATTCTATTCTCTTGAGCGTATTCCCCGCCGGCCGGCTTCGGCGTGATGCGATTCGACGGGAAGCCGAGTTTCTCCCCACGGACGGACCGGCGATTCCGCACGCCGTTCCCCTGCGTCCCGCAGGACCGAGACGCGACCCAGAAATTGCTCCGCACCGACCCGTTCGCGGCGCCGCCCGGATTGATGTCCGGGGCTCCTTGACGTCATGAAACAGCGTCTCAGCCGGTCGCCTCCTTCTCCTTCTGCGTCTTCTGCGGCCGCTTCGTGAAAACCGAATCCCCCTCACGAATGCCCGACAGGATTTCCGTGTACGTTCCGTCGGTCATGCCGATCTCGACGGGACGCTTCTCTTCCTCCCGCGGCTTGCCGGTCACGGGCACGTAGACGTAGCATTTTCGCCCTTCGCTGTGCAGCCCCTCGTTCTTGATGAGCACCACGTCGTCGCGGCGATCCGTCGTGAACGACAAGTCCGCCTGGAGCCCCATCAGCTTCTCCAGGCCCTCCCCAACCAGCCGGACTTTTACGCGAAACGCCACGGCATTGTTCACGCGCTGCGGTTCGGGCAGGAT
>CAZERK010000314.1:1040-4844 GCA_964514515.1 uncultured Planctomycetaceae bacterium | reverse complement strand
GGCGCGCGCCAGCCGCGTCCAGGCAGAAGGCGCCGCCGGGGCCCTCACAGGCCGTCGAGCGGGGAATCTGACCCGTGGCCGTAATGCCGGGGGAGAGGGGCGTCGGCTTCATTGTGGGAACGAGACGACCGGCGATTCGCTCGCGCAGTCTCGGTCCTTCCCCCGGGACGCCGATGTCTCGCCCGCCGCCGTTTGAATCTCGCTTATACTTGGGTTCAAACGCCGCCGGATGGGCATACACACGCGCGCGGAGCCCGAGTCCCAGCAGACCCTCCAGTCCACCCGTATGGTCGTAGTGGCCGTGGCTGAGGACCACCGCATCAACGTCCTTCAGGGGAATCCCCAACTCCCGTGCATTGTGCATCAACGCCAGGCCCTGGCCCGTGTCAAACAGGACTCGAGCGGCGTCGGTCTCTATCCAGCATGCCCAGCCGTGCTCGGCAAGCAAGCCTCGTCGGTTCACCGCGTTGTCGGCCAGCACCGTGATGCGGATGGTGTTCATGGGGATCTGTCCTGCCTTGTGCGAAGAATCACACGGTCATCATGGGGCTGCCTGCACGTGCTCCAAGGCGCGAATGACTTCCGGCACATAGGTGTATGACGGCCCTCCCTGCATCATCACGGCCACGCCGGCGGCCTCCATGATTTGCGGCGGCGTGGCCCCGGCTTTCAGGCATTTTTCGACGTGGAGGTTGATGCACGGCACGCACCGAATGGCCAACCCGATCCCCAGCGCGATGAGCTCCTTCTCGCGCACGCTCAGGGCGCCTTCCTTCATGACGGCTTGAAACATCCCACCGAAACCGCGAAGAATATCAGGGGAATGATCCTTGAGTTTGCTTTGATCCTGCGACCACCGCTCGAAGAACTGTCCAACTGCGCATTCCATTGTCGTCCTCTCTTACAGGATGTCTTTCTACCTTGACCCACGAACCGCTTGCATTGTCTGAGGCATCGTCATCCGCAACAAATCTTCCTCCCGGCACTCCATGAATTTGCCGACGCCGGTCGCTCGAAGGTCCTGCGACTGCCAGAGTTCCGCGCGCAAGACGAAAAGCGGCGGGGTCGACCGCTCAATCCACGCCCGCAGACGCGACTGCTCGCCGCTGGCCACGGGGTGACGGAAGCGAACCGTCAACTCGCCCGTGACGCCGCAACGGCCCTGGGAAAACAGGCAGTTCGTCATCGCGGCGTCCAGCAGCGTGGCAATGACGCCGCCGTGGAGAATGCCGTCATAGCTCTGAAACGTGGCGCCGCCGCGGAACCAGGCTTCGACGCGGCCGTCTCGTGCCGCGATGAAACGCAATTGCGGAACGTGTCCATTCGTGCTGCCGCAAGCGACGCAGCGTGCGTGAACACGCTCCCGCATCTGGTCCAGGCGTTCCTGTGCGGCGTCAGTGGTCACAGAGATTGGCTCCCGCGCTCAGCGTCCCCTCAAGGTAGCTTGCCACAATCTTGCCAGCGTCTTCCGACGAGGTGCCCACCACGACCTGAATGCCGGCCTCGGCGAACAGTTGCTGGGCCCGCTGCCCCATGCCTCCGGCGATGACGACCGTTACGCCCAGGCCGTGCAGCCACCGCGGAAGCACGCCGGGCTCGTGTGGCGGCGCTGCCTGTGTTGTATGACTGAGAATCCGGCGGCTCTCCAGATCCACCTCGTAGAGGGCGAATTCTCGGCAATGCCCAAAGTGAAGGCTCAAACGACCGGCGTCCACGGGAATCGCGATCTTCATGCTCATGACACATTGCTCCTAATCGTGGGAAAGGTCCCGCTCATGTCGCATAAGTCGAGCACGACGCGTGCGCGACATTCATGAGGGTATGCACCGCGAGCTTGCCATCGCTCGACGAGGGCATCTCCACGGCACCACACGCGACCTCAGGCGGATCGAGTGGCCGCCGGGCAACGCAGGCCTCGGCGCGGCCATGCTGACGCGGTGCTGTCATGGCGGTTTTCTCCTCGATGGCGCGCGCTTGCTCGAGGAAGCGCAGGTCGCGCACGGACCGGCGGACGGTGCGGTCGGGTGGGGCTTCTGCAGGAACGCCCGCGCGGCATCCCACACGGCTCGAATATCGACGGCGGCGCCGTGGCTCGCGTATTCGACGACGGATACGCCCTGTACTTGCGCTTCGGTCACTGCCCGGTCGTAACGGATGCGACCGACCACCGGCAAGGAGCGCGCTGCTGCGAACGCGTCGATCGTCTCGGTCATCGCCGCGTGCAGGTCCCACTTGTTGATGCAGATGAGCGTCGGCAATCCGAAATGCGCCGTCAGCTCGCACACCCGCGCGAGGTCGTGCAGACCGCTGACCGTCGGCTCGGTGACGATCAGTACAAGCGAGGCGCCCGTTAGCGATGCAATCACGGGGCAGCCGATGCCGGGTGATCCGTCGATCAGGACCAGATCATGCCTACCGGCTTGGGCAATCTCCCGAGCCTGCTGCCGCACGAGACTTACCAGCTTGCCCGAGTTCTCGCCGGCGACGCCCAACCGCGCATGCACCATCGGACCGTGTCTCGTGTCGGATACGTACCATTCGCCCGCCACCACGGGTATCAGTTCGATCGCATGCGCGTGACAGGTCCATGCACACACGCCGCAGCCCTCGCAGGCGAGCTCGTCAATCCTGTACGTCGGTTTTGCATGACGGGTCGTCTTGGTGTTGACCACGGCGCCGAAGCGGCATGCATCCTGGCATGCGCCGCAGGCGACGCACCGCCGGGGATCCAGCCTGGCTCGGGCGCCGGACGTGAAGAGCTCTCGCCGCCGCGTGCTGGGATCAACGACGAGGTGCAAATCCGCCGCATCGACGTCGCAGTCGGCCAGCACGCAAGGACGACTTAAAGCAGCCAGCGAAGCCACGACCGAGGTCTTGCCCGTACCGCCCTTGCCACTGATGACGACCAGTGCTCTCATGCTACGCACCCGCCTCCGTCGCCTCTGCCGTCTGCGCGTGCTGCTGCGCGCGGTCGAGCAGGCCGCCGAAGAGCGAACCGTACTCCGGCAAGGCCTCGCAGACCAATTGCCCGCGCGCGTAGACCTCGCCGATGCGCCGGTCGTCGGGGATCTCCGCCCATACGTCGATGTGCTCGGCCCGGCAAAATTCGGCAACGCGGTCGTCGCCCACGCCGACTCGATTAATGACAACGGCCAGCGGGATGGCCAACATTCGCACCATTTCGACCGCCAGTCGAAGGTCGTTCAGCCCGAAAGGCGTCGGTTCCGTCACGAGCACCACGAGGTCGGTGTCCCGCGTGCTGGCGATGGCGGAGCACGACGTGCCGGGCGGTGCGTCGAAGACGGCCAGATCGACCGACGGAACGGCGGCGCGAACGGCCCGAACGACCGGCGCGCCGCGCGCCTCGCCGATATTGAGCTTTCCCTGGATGAAGTGCAGGGCTCCCGCACGGCCGCTCTGCGTCTCGCCGAGCGCGTGAGGAACCTCCGAAATCGCCTGATTGGGACACGCGGAGGCGCAGCCACCGCACCCATGACAAAGCTGCGGGTAGACAAGTACGCTGTCGCCAATCGCGACGATCGCGCTGAATTGGCAGATGCTGCCGCATTGGCCGCACAGCCCACACAACGCGCTGTCAACCCGCGGGACCCACTCGTTGACGATCTCCCGCTTTTCGATCGTTGGGCGAAGGAACAGGTGACCGTTTGGTTCCTCCACGTCGCAGTCGGCGTAGGCGGCGCGCAATCCGCGTTGCGCAGCATGGTACGCCAGGTTCGTCGCTAGGGTGGTCTTTCCTGTGCCGCCCTTGCCGCTGGCGATTGCGAGTCTCAAGCGAAGCCCATC
>CAZERK010000314.1:591-1030 GCA_964514515.1 uncultured Planctomycetaceae bacterium | reverse complement strand
AAGGCGTGAGCTTGCGAGGGCGAGGCTCCTGCCCCGCCCCTCGGGCGATCAAGAAACATCCAGCGCGCCCGCGCCCGCCACCTCTTCCCCGGCCGCGTCCCCCGCGTCCCCCGCGGCCGCCGCCACCACCACCGCCACCGCCAGAGCCGCGCCCCATGCCGCCGCCGCGGCCCACGCCTTGCCGAGGTCCCGTCGCTCCGGCCGGATTCGGCGGAGGCGCTGGCTTCGCGCTGTCGGGCGGTTGCGGGCCGGCCGGGCCGCCGGCGGATGAGCCCAATCCGCTGTGCCCGGCCACGTTCGCAGTCGGCGAGGGGTGCAACTGGCCGGCCTTGAACTGCTCCACCACCTGGCGAACCGTGCCGGCACAGCCCAGCACGACGCCGATGCCCGCCGCGCTCAGTGCATCGTGCGCGTGTGGGCCGCAGTTGCCGGTCAGCAC
>CAZERK010000314.1:0-581 GCA_964514515.1 uncultured Planctomycetaceae bacterium | reverse complement strand
CCGCCGGCTTCAGCGATGGCGCGAGCCGCTTGAATGCCGGCGCCCTGGCCGAGCGATTGACTCACGTTATTGAGAACCTCGAAACCTGAACCATCAGTCTCGACCAACACAAAGCACGGACAACGACCAAAACGCGGGTCGACTTGCGCATCGAGATGCGGTTCTGTGGCAGTTACGGCAACCTTCATGATGTCATCCTCTCTGACGGATCCGACAAGACGCCTCTCTGCCTGCGTACGAGCAGCAAGGTCCCGCCGGCTTGAACAGTCTCGCATTCTCCTCCCCGCAAAGCCGGGACTCGCTCCTGGGGATGCGCCAGACGCCGAGCGAGTCGCAGACGCCGATCCCGGTTTCGTCAGACGCCTGGCGTCGCACTCTTTTCCGCCACTTCAGCTCTCAATCGGTCAATCCTTTGACGGACGGACTCGGCCGTTTGTTCGAGATACTGTAGGTAGGCATCGAGTGCGCCGACTTCCTGCGCGCGCATCGTTCCGGCGTCGCCGGCCGGCATCGCGAAGGGAGGGCCGAATCCCGTCGGCGGAATCCCCATAGCATCCCGCTGCCAGCCCGTCAGCCCCGTC
>CAZERK010000313.1:0-4853 GCA_964514515.1 uncultured Planctomycetaceae bacterium | reverse complement strand
CCGCCGCCAACCGCCGCGACGGAATCGTCTAGCCGCGACCCGTAGGGGAGCGCGTTCTGGAGCCCACCGATGAGCCTGCTATCCCGCATCGCTAGCGCCCTGTCCGACCGAAGCCCCCGTCCTCCCAAGCCCGGCGTGCTGCTCGGCCGCCGCGCCGACGACACGATCCGCGAGTACCCCGCCGACGGCCTGACGCCTCAACGGCTGATCTCCATCTTTCGCGAGGCCGACAGCGGCTCGCTCTCCGCACAGATGGCCCTCTTCGAACAGATGGAGGAGAAGGACGCCCACCTCTATTGCGTCGCGCAGACGCGCCGCCTCGCCCTGACCGGCCTGCCTTGGCAGATCGTCTCCGCTACGGAAATGCCCGGCTGGCGCCCGAACGGCAATCAGACACCGGATCCTGTCCTGGCCGACGAGGCGGCCGCCTACGGCCGCGAAACCCTGCGCGATCTCAAGGGCTTCGAGGAGTCGCTGTACCACCTGGCCCTGGCGATCGGGCGAAACGTCGCCCTGGCCGAGTTGGTCTGGGAGGCGTCCGCCGCCGGCCTGCGATTGGTCGAGGTGCTGCCCGTCGACTTCGCTCGGCTGACGCTGGGACCGCTCGACGAGATTCGCGTCCTGACGGACGAGGCGCCCCAGGAAGGCGTCGCCCCGCCGCCGGACAAGTTCATCGTCCACGTTCCCCACGCAGCCGGCGCGCATCCGGCGCGCGGCGGCCTGCTGCGTGCCACCGCCTTGGCATACATCGGCAAGCGCTTCGCCATCAAGGACTGGCTCATCTTCGCCGAGGTCTTCGGCATGCCCGTTCGCATGGCTCGCTATGCCCCCGGCGCGACGCCCGAGGAGAAGCGCGAGTTGTTGGAGATGCTCCGGCTGCTCGGCGCCGACGCCACCGGCATCTTCTCCAAGGCCGTCGAGGTCGAAATCCTCCAATCGCGCCTGCCCGGCGAGGTCAACCTGTACGAGAACCTCTGCTACTACTTCGACCGCGAGATCAGCAAGGCCTGGCTCGGCCAGACGCTGACGACCGACACGATGCGCATGCGGGCCAGCGCAGGCGCCGCCGCCGTCCACGACCGCGTCCGCCAAGACATCCGCGACGACGACCTTCGCAAGGAAGCCCGGACCATCCGGCGCGACCTGCTGACGCCGCTGACGCGCTTCCAGTTCGGCCCCGATGCCCCCGTGCCCTGTTTCCAACGGCTTCCGAACCATGCCCTGGAGCCCGAGCGCCTCGCCCGCGTGCTGGACGTGGCGGTCAATCAGCTTGGCGCCAAAGTCCCGGCGAGTTGGGTCCATGCCGCACTGGGCCTGCCCCAGGCCGGGCAGGGCGAAACCGTTCTCGTCGGCGTCTCGTCCGACGGCGAACGAAACGCTGAGCAAGACTGATCTATGGCGTCTCAGGCGACGCAGTCTGGCGTTTGGACGCCCGGCTGCGAGACAGCCACGTGTGAGACGAGCCTCGATCTATCGCCGCGATCCGTCAACATGGAACTGGAGCCTATCCCAAAACCCTCTCCCCGCCGGGGAGAGGGCAGGGTGAGGGGCGAGATCTGAGGCATTCGACGATCTTCCCGTGCTTGCACGGTCGGGAGAACAGGGTTTCGGGATAGGTTCTGGAAGACCGCATCAGAACGACAACCGCCCACAAGAACATGCGAACGGAGAGACCCATGCAGCACAACAGCCCAACCGACGCACGAGAGGACTCGGCGGCGATCGACCGCGTCGCGCTGCGAGCCTTCAAGCTCGAAGAGCCCTCGGTGCCCAGCCGCGTGCTCATCGCCCCCTGGGGGGAAGTCGAGAGCGCTTCCGGCGCCTTCCTCGTCGACGCCGACGCGGCGAAGGCGACCATCAACGCCTTCGTCGAGCAGGCAACCGACCTCCCCATCGACTACGAGCACCAAACGCTCGGCGGCGCCTACAGCGCACCCAACGGCCAAGCCCCTGCGGCCGGTTGGATCAAGTCGCTGGCCGCCGTCTCGCCCGACGAGGCCGTCGCGGCCGATTCCCCCATCAGCCCCGGCCTCTGGGCGAACGTCGAATGGACGGACGACGCCCGAGCCCAACTCCAGTCCCGCCAATACCGCTACCTGTCGCCCGTCGCCCTGGTCCGTCGAAGCGATCGACGGTTGATCGGTCTGCATTCCGTGGCCTTGACGAACAAGCCCGCCATCGTCGGCATGAAGCCCATCGTCAACAGCGTCGCCGCCGCGGCGTGCTCGGCCCGGCCGGACGCCGGCGATTCGATCGACTCGGGCGACCCGATCTGCGCAGGCGTCGCCGCGCTCCGAAGCCTTCTGGATGTCGACGGGACCGCGGACGATGAAGTCGTCCTGATCGCGGCCGCCCAGAAGCTCCAAGTCCTGCAACTGGAACAAGCCGCCCGTCAGGCGGCCGACCGCGTTGCGCGCGCCCTGTCGGAAGGAAAGCTGACGCCCGCGCAGCGGGACTGGGCCTTGTCGTTGGCGCAGCGCAATCCCGCCGAATTCGATGCCTGGATGGCCGGCGCGCCCGTCCTCGTCAGGCTCGGCCGCACCGCGCCGCCCGCGGGTCATGCGACGCTCGCCGGCGGCGCGCTTCCGTGTGCGAGCCGAAGCCGGCACGACGTCGAGGCTGCCGCCCGCTTCGAATGGCGAGCGCACCGCGAGTTCCTGGAGACGCTCTGCACGGAGGACGCCTACGTCGCCAACGCGCTGCGGGACGCCGCATCCTGACGCACGTCGCGGCCGCACGCAGTCTCGTGACAGGCCGTGTTCGATGCGCCGCGCGATCCGACCTCATCAGACAAACAGACGATAGGGAGATAGACATGGCTCTGACAGCAAACCGAGAACTGAACCGCTACGTCGACCAGGAGCTGCGCAGCTTCCCGGTCGCAGCCGCCACGCACATCTGGAAAGGCGCCCTGGTCGGCATCGATCGGGCGACCGGACACGTTCGCGGCCTGGCGGCTGGAGACACGTTCGCCGGCATCGCCTACGAGGAGATGGACAACACGAACGGCGACGGGGCCGCGAAGAACATCCGCCTCTACACGCAGGGAGACTTCGTTCTGACGGTCAACGGCGCGACGGCCGTCTGGACCGGCGCCAGCGTGTACGCCCTGTCCGACGAGGTGACCGGCCTGCTGACGACCGGCGGCGCGAGCTACTGCGGCGTCCTCCTGGCGGCCGTGGGAACCAACCTCGGCATCGTGCGCATCCAGCCGCTCGCCGCCTCGCAGATCGAGCACGCGGTGAGCACGCCGCTGGCGAGTTCGACCTCCGCCGCAACCACGAACCCCGTCATGATCACGCAGAGGGCGATCAAGATCGCTTCGATCGAGGTCTCCTTCAACACGGTGCCCAATTCGGGCGACCTGGACGTCGGCACGCACGCGACCAACCCCATCGAATTGGTCAACAGCTTCGACCTCACGAGCCTGACGCCCAATGTCCCCGCCGCCGTGACGCCCAGCAGCCGTGACGTGGCCAAGGGGCTGCGCATCTGGGCCAAGGTGGCGCAGGCGTCCAGCTCGGCGGGCGTCGGCGGCTTGCTGACCATCCGCTACTGCGAGCTGCCGTAGAAACCGACCGTATCGTTCCGCCGCGTCAGAATCGTCTTGCCGCGACCTGATCGTGGCTGCTCCGACTGAATCGTTTCGCCGCGACCCGACCGGTGCCGACCGCCGCGTCAGAATCGTTTAGCCGCGACCCGACCGGCGCCGACCGCTGCGTCAGAATCGTTTAGCCGCGACCCGCAGGGGAGCGCGAGGACCCGCCGGCGACCTGCACGCCGCCCCGTCCCTCCGCTCTCCCAAACAAGGAGCCACCCGCATGGCTGTCATCAGTACCGGACTCTTGACCAAAGGTCTGCGAAGCGAGTTCTTCAACCGCTTCGAGACGACGACCACCTACTACCAGGACCTGGCCACCCGCGTCGTGTCCAGTTCGGACCGCGAGGTCTACCGCTGGCTCGGCACGGTGCCCAAGATCCGTGAATGGGGGACCGGCCGGCTGGCCCAGGGCCTCCGCGCCGAAAGCTACTCCGTCGAGAACCTCAAGTACGAGGCCACCATCGAGGTGGACCGTGACGAGATCAGCGACGACCAGACCGGCCAAGTCCGCCTCCGCGTCGCCGAGCTCGCTCAACGCGCCGCCACGCACAAGGACTACCTGATCTCGCAACTGCTCATCAACGGCGAGACGTCGGGCAACGACAGCTACGACGGCGTCACCTTCTTCAACGCCGCCCACGCCTCCGGCGACTCGGGCAATCAGGACAACCTGTTGACCGCCGCGGCCGAAGACGCCGACGCGCCCGCCATCGGCGCGATGCTGGGCTTCAAGGACGATCATGGCGAGCCGCTGCTGATTTCCGCCTCCAGCCTGGTCTGCGTCGTGCCCCCGACCATGCTCTTCACGGCCACGGAGGCGATCAACGCGACCGTCGTCGGCGATCGCCAGAACGCGCTGCAAGGCATCGCCCGCGTCATCGCCTTGCCCTGGCTCTCCGACGAATCGAAATGGTACCTGCTCAAGACCGACGGCGTGGTTCGCCCCTTTATCTTCCAGGACCGCGAGCCCGTCGAATTCAACGCCCTCACCGAGGAATCCGACGAGGGCTTCCGCCGCGAGAAGTTCCTCTACGGCGTCCGAGCGCGCTACCGCATGGCCTACGGCTACTGGCAGTACGCCGTCCGCACGGACTTCCAGTAATCCTGCGACGGTCGGCTCGTCGGCGCGTGCGGCCGTCGACGATCCCGCCCGCGGCGGACCGGCCGGGCCGAAGTCACCGCCCGGCCCGCGCCGGTCCCCACCGCGCCGTCGAGCGTCCGCGACAGAATCGGTTAGCCGCGACCCGCAGGG
>CAZERK010000312.1:0-4856 GCA_964514515.1 uncultured Planctomycetaceae bacterium | reverse complement strand
CTGCTAATCGACATCGATCACTTCAAGAAGTTCCATGTCGTCTACGGACACCAGGTCGGAGACCTCGTCCTGAAGCGCGTGGCGACAGCGGCCGCGAACATGTTGCGGGAGGTCGACCTCGTGGCCCGGTACGGCGGCGAGGAGTTCGCCATCCTGGCGCCCCACACCGATCGGAAGGGGGCATGCATCATAGCCATCCGCCTGCAGCGCTGCATCGAAGAACTCAAGGTCGATGTCGAGGGCAAGCGGCTCGGCGTTACCGTCAGCAGCGGTCTGGTCAATACGATGGACTATGATGAGACGCCTTCGGCGGAGCGTCTGATCGCTGACGCGGACAAGCAGTTGTACCTGTCCAAAGACTCAGGCCGCAATACGTGGTCCTACCTCGGGCGGACGGCGTCCGGCCTCAGCGCGTCCCCTGCGTCCGCCGCCTCATCGAAGCCCGCTTGACGCGGACCTCGGCTTGACGCCGCGACGCGTTCCTTCGCGCACCCAGGCGACCAGAACCTGACGCGATTTAGCCCCTGCGCCCGTCGTCTGATTCTTCCCCCGCCGGGGCGTCGCCACGTCCCGTCGCCGAGCCTGTCCCTCATTCGAGTGGCCTCCTCAACGGGTGTCGCTATGATCGCGCCCTTCCCATGCACAAGAACGCTCCGTCGCCGCGGCCGATCGGGAACGAGGACATCGATGCCGACAGGAAGGCAGAAGACCTGGATCGCGGCCACCAGCGCGGTCGTTGTTGTCCTCGTCGGAGTCGTGGTCTGGCGTGACGTTTGGGGGCGCTAGGTCCGCGTGGTCGAAGGCGCCGTCACGTTCGTCGACGCCGCCAGCCGTCGGGAGAGGCTGAAGTACCAGGATCCAAAGTCCGGCGCGGCCATCGAACTGAGCGGCGAGGTGCCGCCGGACCGCACCATCATGATCAACGGCGAGCCCGCAACGCTGGCCGATGTACGGGTGGGCGACCACGGACGAGCCAAGGGCCAACTCACGCTCGGCCCTCGTGCGCCAGGCGCCAAGCGCGAAAAACGCATCATCGCGCGTTGGGTACAGATGTGCCGGCCAGCGCGCGGCGCGCTGCAACACATCAAAGGGTCGCCTGCCGCGGCGCCAGCCTGGGGCCGCGAGGACGCAGGCATGTCGAGCCGGCGTTCTGCTGCGCCCTGCCAGAGCGTGGTGACGTTCCTGATCCTCGTGTGGGCAGTATTGGGAACGGCAATATGGGGGCGGCAGCCATAGAGCGGAGCTTCTGCTTCCGCCCGCCCTCCACGCCAGAAGCCTCGCCCGCGTCCGCTTGGCAATGACGAACCGTCAATTGAACCGGGAATCGCCCCAGCTTGCTTTCGAGGGGGTCGCGGTGACAATGACAGCCTTGGGCATGCGACCGGTGGATGGGTCTTCACCGCATCATGCAGGCACGGGAGAAAAAGAAGATGAATCGCAGGAATTCCGTCGTTTTTCTCATTGGAATCGCTGCTCTTGTTCTCGTCGCACAGTCCTGGACTCCGGGCCATGCGCAGCCCGGGATGGCCGCTCCCACGGAGGCCGCGGCGCGCTTCGCCGTCCTGGATTTGGTCCGCGTCTTCGACGAGACCGTACAGATCCAAGACCTCAACAACATGATTAAGAAGCGGAACGGCGAGTTGAACGCGGAGGCGGAGCAGCGTCGCAAGATCATCGAGAACAAGCAAACGGAGCTGACCGCGTTCAAGCAGGGAACGCCGGACTACGAGACGCGCCGCAAGGAGCTGATGCGGCTGAACATCGAGGCCAACGTTTGGCTCAAGTCGAGCGAGGAAGAAACGGAACAGGAGAAATTCGACTGGACGCGCATCATCTACGAGAAGGCCCTTCGCGCTGCCGGGGAGGTCGCCCAGGAGCGAGGCTACGCCGTCGTTCTCCAGCGATTCGAGTTCAAGCCGGACGACGTTCAGCCGAGCGTTCAGGGCCTCCGCCGCATGATCCAGGAGCGCAACGTGATCTGGCATGCCGCCCAGATCGACATCACGTCGGAGGTCGTCCGCCGCATGGACGCCGAGTACAAGGCGGAGGGCGGCCTGAGCCCGCGTCCGGCCGGGAGCGAAGGCGCCGGCAAGACTTCACCGTGACGCTCGCTGGACGCAAGGTTCAGGCGCGAGCGCGTGCTGCCGGCCAGTCGCGGTCGCCGCGGGACGGAGCTAACCGATGTCTGCGGAACGAGTCTTCCTTCTAAAGGTCGTCGCGGATGCCTGCCAGGGCCGTCTGGCGGATCCCGCGAAGGCGGGCGTGAGCATCGCGCGCGTGGCGACCGTCGAGGACGCGACGCCGGATGCGGTGACGTGGGTCATGGACGCCCAACACGCGAAAGCCGTGGCGAGCTGTCGTGCCGGGGGCATCGTCGGAACGGCGGGCCTGTTGGGCGACGATCCGCGAGGCATCATCGTCGCTGACCCCGAACGAGCAATCATCGAAGTCCTGAAGCTGTTCGAGATTCCGGTCGAGCCGCCCGCCCCCGGGGTTCATCCGCCGGCTGTCGTCGGTGCCGGAGCGCGGTTGGGCACGGGTGTCCGCGTCGGCGCGTTGGCGGTCATCGGTCGGGGGGCCGAGATCGGCGACGATTCCGTCATCCATGAGGGCGTCAGCATCGGTGCGGACGTCAGAATCGGCTGCCGCACCACAGTTTATGACCGCTGCGTCATCTACGACCGGTGCCGAGTCGGCAACGGCGTCATCATCCATTCCGGAGCGGTCATCGGCGCGGACGGCTTCGGATACATATTTCGCGATAGTGTGCACCGCAAAATTCCGCAGATCGGCGTCGTCGTCATCGAGGATGACGTGGAGATTGGAGCCAACACGTGCATCGACCGCGCCAAGGTCGGCGAGACGCGTGTCGGCCGCGGCTCAAAGATTGATAACCTGGTCATGGTCGCCCATAATGTTCAACTCGGTCCGCTGTGCGTCCTGACCGGGCAAGTCGGCATCTCCGGAAGCGTCGAGTTGGGCGTGGGCGTTGTCATGGGCGGACAGTCAGGCGTCGTCCACGGGGTGAAAGTGGGAGACGGAGTCCGCGTTGCTGCGCAGAGCTGCGTCACCGGGGACGTGCCCGGTGGACGCGTGGTCCTGGGGATGCCGGCGCGGGACCGCATGGAGGTCCTGAGAGACCAGGCGCGCGTGCGAAAGTTGTCGATGTTTTTTGAACAAGTCGCCCGAATTGAGAAGCGAGTCGCCAACCTTGAGGCAACAGCAGACCATCGAGAACCCCGCTGAGTTCAGCGGCCGGGGCTTGTTCACGGGCCAGGAGGTGACGGTTCGCCTCAAGCCCGCTCCGCCCGACTCCGGCGTCGTATTCGCCCGGTGCGATGGGGTACAGCACGTCCAGATTAAGGCGCACGTCTCGAACGTGACCAAGCGAGCGCGGCGGACGTCGCTCCGCAACGGCACGCTGTCGATTGAGACGGTCGAGCATTGCCTTGCAGCCCTGCACGGCATGGGCGTGGACAACGCGGAAGTCGAGTTGACCGGCGGTGAACTGCCCGGCGGCGACGGCAGTTGTCAGTTGTTCGTGGACGCCATCAGACACGCGGGGCTTCAACCGCAAGAAGCGGTTCTTCGGCCGCTTTCGGTCCGCGAGACGGTCCGTGTCGCCGATGGGGACGCGGAACTGATCGCCGTACCCGCGGGCGGGGAGTACCTGGAGATTCTCTACGATCTCGACTACGGGCCGGAGGGGCTGATCCGGCGGCAAATCCTCGCCATCCGCCTGTCCGACACGGCCTTCTGCGAGGAGATCGCCCCGGCGAGGACATTCCTATTCGAGGAGGAAGCCCGCCAGTTCCAGGCCGCCGGGCTCGGCCAGCACCTCACCTACGCGGACATCCTCGTCATCAGTCCCCAGGGCGTCGTCGAGAACGAGTTCCGGTTTCCTGACGAGTGCGTGCGACACAAGATTCTCGATCTCATCGGCGACCTGTACCTGCTAGGACGCCCGCTTTACGGCAAGGTCATCGCTCGCAAGAGCGGCCACGCGCTCAACCACGAACTGGTCCGGGCGCTGCTGGAGCAGGGCGAACGGCGAGGCCGGGAGGACCGTCTGCGCCAACAGGCCGCCCTCGATACGCAGCAACTGCGGCGCATTCTGCCCCACCGCTACCCGTTCCTGATGATCGACAAGGTCCTGGAGATCGACGGCGAACGTCGGGCGGTCGGCGTCAAGAACGTGTCGATCAACGAGCCGTATTTCCAGGGGCATTATCCATCCCGGCCCATCATGCCGGGCGTCCTCATCATCGAGGCGATGGCGCAGCTCGGCGGCATCCTGCTTTCTCAGAAGCTCGAGCACACGGGAAAGGTGGCCGTGCTGCTGTCGATGGACGGCGTGAAATTCCGCCGAGCCGTCGTGCCCGGCGACCAGTTGATCCTGGAGGCCCAGACCATCAAGGTGAAGTCGCGGACCGGCCACGTGCAGTGCCGCGCGGCCGTCGATGACGACCTCGTGGCGCAAGCGGAGATCAAGTTCATGCTGGTGGACGCGGAGCCGGCTTGAGAAGGCAGTCGGCCGTGGCGGGCCGACGTCCCCTGGCGACGGTTTTGCAGCGAAGCGACGACGGTTGTTCTAGAAGAAGTCGGCCCTGCGATGAGGGCCGTGGAAAGCGTCGATGCCCAAGATCGCACCGAGTGCTGCCGTTGACCCGAAGGCCAGCCTGGCCGATGACATCGAGGTGGGACCGGGCTGCTTCGTCGGCCCCGACGTTCATCTCGGACCGGGGTGCCGCCTCATGCCCAACGTCACGGTCATGGGCTGCACGCGCGTGGGCAAGGCGAATCTCTTCTTCCCGGGCACGGTGATCGGCGCCCCGCCGCAAGACCTGAAGTACCAA
>CAZERK010000311.1:0-4886 GCA_964514515.1 uncultured Planctomycetaceae bacterium | reverse complement strand
GTTCCGGTCGTCGCCGCCTTGGCTGATCCGAGATCAGTCTGTCCAAGACGGGTCTCGGCCGGCGGGTCAATTCCCGTATGCAGCACCGTGATCCGACGCGCGTCCACGCCCAGGCGCTGCACGCAATCGCGCCGAACGGCTTCCGACACGACAATCACGTGCGTCGGCAACCTGGCGCAAACGGCATCCAACAAACGATCCGTCCGCCGCCGTTTCTCGCGGCGAAACGCACCGATGGCATAGACCGTCGAAACGATCTGGGGTACGCCCGCCCAGCGTGCGGCCAAACCGCCCAGCAGGTCGGCCCTCAACAGGTGCGTATGAACGATGTCGCAGTCCAGCCGCCGAATCAGCCGACGGACCCGCAGAATCGCCCGCGGATCCCGTTCGCTCGGACAATCCAAGTTGTGCGTCGCGCCCCCCAGACGCTCCAACTCATCGCGGATTGGTCCGCCGTCGTAGAAGCACGCGGCGTGTAGAACAAAGTCCCGGCGGTCCGTATGCCGGGCGATTTGCACCAGCCATTTCGTATCCGTCTTGACGGCAAACGTAGAGACGAGATGAAGAACTCGGATGGGACGACCAAACGGCCGGCGCTCAGCAAGCCTGGAGTCATCCCTCTCTACCAACACGCCCCCGTCCTCCTGCTCCCGTACGCACGCGAGTCTCGCCGAGTCATCGACGACAGCAACGCGCGAAACGACTCCACCATCCGCCCCGCGTCGTACTCTTGGCGCACGCGATCTCGCGCCGCGGCCGCGAGGCGCGCACGCTCGCCGTCGTCGCCGGCGAGATCGTAGATGGCATCGGCCAACGAAGCCGGGTCCGCCGGTCTTATCGCTCGGCCCGTCACGCGATTATCGAGGAACTCGCCCAGGCATCCGACGTCGGGGGCGATAAAAACGCAGCCCGCCGCCGCGGCCTCCAGCATCGTGACGCTGAAGCACTCCGTCTCGCTGCAAAGGCAGCAAACGTCCAGACCCGGCAGCAACGAGGCCACGTCGTCCCGTTTGCCAAGCAGTTGCAGCGTCTGCCCGTCAAGGCCCGACGCCGCGGCCGCCGCCTGGACGGCCTCGCGCGACGGCCCATCGCCCGCGACGAAGAACCGTAGCCTCCTGTCGGCCAAGTCCCGATGCGACAGCCGTCGGGCCGCCTCGATAAACACGTCGTGCCGCTTCTCCGGTCGGAGATTCGCGATCATCGCCACGCCCACGTCGGCCGCCTGCAACCCCAATCGCCCGCGAGCGTCCTCTCGGGAGCACGCTTCGGCGAAGCGCGACACCTCGATCGCGTTGGGGATCACGGCGATCCGCCCGGCAGGCACGTGGGCGTGACGGATCATCGCCAGCCGGTGCCGCTCGCCCAACGCGACGAACGCATCCACGAAACGATACAACGCCCGATTCGCCAACTCGAAATGCGCATCCGCCGCCGACGGAAACCAATGCGACCAGACAACGACGGGCACGCGCATCGACCGTGCCGCCAGCGTCGTCCAGAACATGCGGTCCCCGCCACTGTGCGCGACGACCAGGACATCGATCGCACTCTCTCGCAGGATTCGCCGAATCCGCCAAACGGCCGCCGCATCCGTCTTGAATCGCAAGACGCGCTCGAACACGCGCACGCCCAGACGGTCGCGGAATTCGTCAGCCATCGAGCCCGCCGCCTTCATGCACAACACCTGGGGCTCGATCTCGTCGCGAGGCAGATGCTGCAGCAGCAACAGCAACATCCGTTCCGCCCCGCCCGGTTCCAGGGTCGTCGTGGCAAACAGCACGCGACGAGGACGGCTGACGCCGGAGAGAGCAGCAGTAGCAGCAGCACGCCTCGGGCGAAACGGCGGCGTGCGGACGCTGAAAGCCAAGCCCGTCGCGGAGGAGACCGCACGGCTCTCAGGCCGTCGAATCGGCGCAGCGCCGCAGGCGCGGCCGCGAAACTCGCGATGACAGGCTCGCACGCCGTCGACCATGCCTCGAAGTTCCGCCAGGTGCGCACGCCGGTCTCCAACGAGCGCGTAGGCTGCGTGCATCAGCCCCACGACGCCCAGCCCCCAGGCAACGAGCAACCAATCGCCGACGCCCAGCCGGCACGTCTTCTGGAGAATCCGCAGGTAGTTGTAGCTGGTCATGAAACCCAGCCGACGTGCGTCGGTCCGGGCGGCTGTCTCGCGACGATGGACGACCCTCGCTCGCCTCGACTCGATCAGCCAGCCGTGCGGCGCCAGGCGGTAGGTCATCTCGCGGTCTTCGCCAAGCGCGTACTCGGCCAACGACTCGTCGAACGGCCATCGCCGCACGACGTCGCGCCGCAGGGCCATCGCCGCGCCGGAGAGCCACCGCGCAGGCGCCGCCAGGCAAGGCTGGTTCAACACGGCCGGCCGCGGCGTCTTCGGTCGAACGCGAGGGCGCACCCGCCACCAGCCGGCGATTCGATACCCAAGCTGGTACAGCCGGGCGCCGACGGACCGGAGCGTGGGCTCCTCGACCGTCGCGGTGACGCCGGCGACGGCCGGATCGGTCATCAGCCGGGCGACTTCCGTCAGAAACGCCGGCCCGCAGGTCGCGTCGTCATCAAGGTATTGGAGGACTTCGCTCTCCGCGACCTGCGCCGCGAGATTGCGCGAGGCGGTCAACCCCCGTCGACCGCTCTGGAGGCAACGCCAGGTAATGCCAAGGCTCTGACACCGTTCGGCCGCTTGCTGACGAACGGGCTCGGGTAGATCGCCGTCGTCCACGACGATCAGCTCGTCGGGCAAACGAGATTGCAGCCAGACCGAATCGAGCGTCTTCAGGAGAGACGCGGGGCGATCTCGCGTGCAGATGACCACCGCAATCGTGGGCGCCTTCGCCACGAACGCCTCCCGCGCCCCCGGCTCAACCCGAGGCTTCCTTGCGCCTGCCCAGCCATCGCAGCCCCGGCGTCTGGCGGAGCGAATCAACCACGTATCCGACGATCCGCCGTCGTTCCTCGGCGCTGAAGACGTGCTCCGTGCGAAACGCGAGCACGATCAGCAAGAGAACGCCCACCGCGAGAATCCAGGGCTTCATCGCCAGCAGGACGGCCGCCACGAGCATAACACCCGTTCCTCGCTCCAGCCCTCCGCATTCTGCTCGGATCAACGCGGCGCATAGGACGAGGGCCGTTCCGATCGCCAGCACGCCGCACCACGCGGCGCTGTCGAGGCCCTGCGGGTCGGAGAACCCCGGCGCGAAAACGCAGCCGAGCACGGGTGCCGCGGCCTTCCACGCTTCCAGGTCCCGCAGTTCCGCAAGCCGCGGCCCGGCCAGCCAGAACGCGTAGAGCACGTTGGCCGCCACGCCAACCGCCCAAGGCCAGAACATGTGCCGCGTCTTCTCGATGAGGTGAAAATGGATGGGCAGGAACGCCAAGTACGCCCCGATCAGAAAGAACAGCAATTGCAGCGGCAGGATCGCCGCGCCCGCCGCGTACTCCGGACTGAACAGGCGGATGACGAGGCCCTTCGCCAGCGCGACGGAGGCGCATCCGACCAGCAAGGCGAGGCCGGTCCCGCGAAATGCCAACGAAAGCTGCCGGATGGCCGCCTCTCGCCCGCGAGACTCCCACGTTTTCGTCACCGTCGTCATCACGACCGTGGACACGGCGACGGCGCCGATGAGCACGAACTGCCCGACCTGCCGGACGGCGTTGAAGACCGCCACGGCCTCGTTGCCATGCACCTTGTTCAGGAACCAGGCCGGATACGCGACAAGGATTTGCCAAGTCACGCCGGCCAGCGTCGTCCAGATGCTGAAACGCAGCAGCGTGCGTGCCAGATGCGCATCATGCGAGGCGCCGTGCTGTTGCCGCCAACGCCCGATCACGCGAAGCAGCCGCCATCCGAAGATGACGATCGGAATCGTCATCGAGACGCCGTAAACGCCGGTCAGCGTCAAGGCGCTGAGATGCTCGGTCCACCACGCGGCCACCGCTCCCGCCAGAAACAGCACGGCGTGCGTCAGCTCCACGACCGACAAGGCGTAGAACATCCGCAGGCCCTTGAGCAGCGACAGCAGGTAGAAGTAGGCGATCAGCACGCCGATCACGACCGCCGTGAGCCGGGCCAACTGAGGGGCGTCCGCGGCAAACGACGCTCCCGCATGCGAATCCGTGAAGACCTGCGCATACAGAAAGACGCCCAGCGGCCGGGCCAGCACGATCATCACGACCACGCTGACCAAGGCCACAACGACCAGCAGTCCAGCCGATCCTTGGATGAACCGAACGAGCGACCCCCGCGTCTCATGCTGCGGCACGTATCGCGCGACGGCCTCGTGCAGACCGACGCTGCACAGCGGCACCATGACGTTCATGGTCAACAGGATCATGGTCAGCAGGCCGAACTGTTGCCGCGCCATCCACCACGTCAGCAGCAGGATGCGACCGAGGTTGATGAGGCGCAGCGCGACCGTCGCGGGCAAATAGACGCCCATCGCCTGGCTCAAGGCCGCAGACCGAAACAAGCCGGAAGGAAGGGCTGCCTCCCCTGAATCGCCCGGACCGCCCCCCGGCGCACACGGACCTTGAAATGCCATCCCGTTGTCACCTGTGCGCGTCACGCCCCGCTCCCGGGCGGCTTGCGACCGCCAGGACGGTCGACGGCGTTGGATGCGTCAGCGGCGCGCCAGCGCCCAACACCCGACGGGGCTGAGCCGGACCGAGGGCCAATCGGCGGGGAGCCGAGCCGTGGGCCGATCGGCGCGAATCCGGGCTTGGCGCTGATCGGCGTCCGACCCAGCAGCAAGATGTACAGGGCGACCGGAATCGCGCTGAATCCGAAGAAGAGGCAATTAGCGAAGGGATTGTCGCTGGTCTCTCGAAACATGCCATCGGTGAAGTACGCTGCCGCCATCGCCCAGTAGAGG
>CAZERK010000310.1:0-4893 GCA_964514515.1 uncultured Planctomycetaceae bacterium | reverse complement strand
AGGCAGTCTGTGCAGAATTGCGATGGCATGCACCTTGTCGGCCGGCTGCGACCGTCTACATCGGAGGCGGGACGCCGACGGTTCTCCCGATTCCCGCGTTAACGTCCGTTCTCTGCGCGTTGGCGCCCATCACTGCACGTGACGCGGAGTTTACCGTTGAAGCCAATCCGGCCAGCGCCGACGAGGCCAAGCTCCAGATTCTGCGACGTTACGGTGTCAACCGGCTGTCGCTCGGAGCGCAGTCTTTCCATGCCGATGATCTCGCGTTTTTGGGACGCATGCATGGCCCCTCGGATATTATGCAGAGCGTGGCAACCGCACGGCGCGCAGGCTTTGAGAACATCAGCCTCGACTTGATCTACGCTCTTCCGCGTCAGACGGTCGACGGCTGGCGCGACTGCCTGCGGCGGGCCGTCGACCTCGGCGTCGAGCACCTCTCTTGCTACGCCTTGACCTATGAGCCGGGTACGCCGCTGGCGCGACTGCGCGACCAAGGCCGCATCCGGCCGTGCGACGAGTCCCTCGAAGCCGACCTCTTCGAGATGTCCATCGATGCGTTGGCCGGCGCGGGATACGAGCATTACGAGATCAGCAACTTCGCTCGACCGGGCATGCGCTGCCGGGCAAACGTGGGCTATTGGGAGAACCGCGAGTACCTCGGCTTCGGCCCCTCGGCCGTTTCCTATCTGGCGGGCGTGCGGAGCAAGAACGTCGCGGACGTGCAGGCGTATGCCGCATGGATGGAACAAGACCCGGCATCCGTCGTCGTTGAGCGGGAGCAATTGACGCCCATCCCGCGAGCGTGCGAAACGGCCATCCAAATGCTGCGACTGACGGAAGGCATCCGACCGGATCTGTTTCAGCGGCTCACGGGCTTTGATCCGCACGAATTGTTCGCCGAGCCGATCGAACGGTTCGTCGCCTCCGGGCTCCTAATCGCGACGCCCAAACGCATTTGCCTGACGCGCCCAGGTCTGCTGCTGGCGAATCGCGTGATGGTCGAGTTCCTGCTGAACGATTCAACCGAACGGGCCGGCGACGGGTTTGAACAGAGTTGAGGATAGATAGCCCGACACCCGCCGGCTTACGTCCTTCTCACGAACTGCGAAGCCGGTGGCATTCAAGCCGGCTGCTCGGCAGGTTGGGCCTGCATCCCGACGAGACAACCGCCCGCAGCCAGACGAGCCCGAACGCTGTAGAGATAGACGGAGGCAACGGTCGCCGCCAACAGGAGCAGGTTGCGAAAGATGCTCAGCCATCCGGCCTTCGAACTGTGCTTCCCCGTGCAACCGCAACTGATATCCAGACCCTTGTAGATCGCCGAATAACCGATCATGCCGATGAACAACACCAACAGGCCGGAGATGATGATGGCTCCGGCTCGCCGCGTTCTGGGGATGATGAGGGCGATCGCCGCGGCGACCTCCCACCAAGGCATGAACAGAGCAGGCAGATTGAGCCAGGGCTCCGGCATGATCCGGTAGTTCTTGATGTCGATGACGAACTGCCGCGGATCGAGGATCTTGCCAAACGCCGCATACAGAAAATAGCCGCCCACGATGACGGCGCATGCATGGGCGACGAAGTTCCGAATCGCCGCATCCCTCTGGAAGCCGTTCATGGCTCATCCCCCATGACCATGTAGGGACCGAATTGCTCGCTGAGCGCCTCCATCTCCGCCCAGCCCCCACGATGAATGTAGACGTTGCCACATGCAAAATCTCGACGCAGTGCGTCGGCGACGTTATGGCTCGCCTCGCATTCATCACCGCCGCAGTACACGATGACGAGATGGTCGGGCGGGATCAGCGAGATCACGTCAGCGTGTGCATAGATGGCCTCTGACGGCACACTCAACGCCCCCTTCAGGTGAGCGCCGGCGTACTCCTCGGCGGATCGAGCATCCACGAAGCAGGCGGAATTGCTTTCCAGGCATTTGAGAACGTACCCCGCGCCGACCTCGCCAGGCCCCAGCTTCTCTCTGGCTGGCTCGCCTTCGATCTGCCGCGCCATCGAGGCCTCACTCGACGCATCCGCCGCTGACGCAGGTGAGGAAATCCCAACGCCTGACGGATTCGCAGAGCCGATGGGGCGGTTGGGGTTCGCCTCGGCAACGATCTCATCGGGCGGGACGGTCGGCGGAGGCGCGACCGGTGGGCGAATCCAGTCCATATTGTGCCAGCCGACGTTTGCCGCCGCCGCGCCCACCGCGCCCCCCGCGCGGAGCATCCCACCCTGTAGCATATCTCGCTGCCTTCGGGTCCCTGCTCCGGCGTCCGCTTCCTTCACGCTGATCCCCGCACCCGCGCCCCGCACGGGGCTGCAGCGCCGCTTGCGCCGCTGCACGAGGGAAACTCGGCACCCCGCGACCTGATGCTCATGGCGTCCGCCCGTCCCTCGCCAACCGTGAACCCCGACGCGCCGCAATCGCCCAGGAGCACAGCCTGCGCTGCGCGCCGGGAGGCGTCCGAGCCGGGTGCCGCGAACGCCTCGTAACACGGCGCTGCGGACGAATGCCCGCTTGGACGCGTCTGAACTCCAGCCACGCGCCCGCGGTCTCTTGGAAAGCCGTCTCTAAGCACCAGCAGCCCCGGACCTACGGAGGAGTGCCACAAGCCAGCCACGCCACGAGACCATTTCTCGCCTCGTCATTCATCTCATCCGTCGCGAGCCGAGCCATCGACGCCGCTATTCCGACTTTGACGCGTCGCCTGCAGCAGCCTCAGCAGGCTGAGCGGGTTTGGCATCGGCCTCCCGGGGCGCGGCCGCCGCCGGTGCGGCGGGAGCGGTCGGCGCTCCCGTGGGCGTGGGGCGCTGGGCCTTGCCCGGTCCCGCCGGCGTCCGTTGCACGTCCGGCCGCTGAGGTGTTGCCGCGGACTTCACCGTGGGCCGGCCGCTGGACGTCTGCCCCAACTTAGGCGCGGCGGGGCTCGCCGCTGCGTCCTTTCCACTGGGAGCATAGTACACCTCGTTGATAGGCCCAGTGAGAGAAGCCAACCGTGGGTTGTCGGTCTTGAAAGTGACGGTCTCGCCGGTAGCGGCGATCTTCGTGTCCTTGGGGATCTCCAGGGCGACCTGAAACGTCTCTCCGGCCTTAGTTTCCTCCAGGGTCGCCTTGATGTCCGGGTTGCTGACCTGGATGTCGCTGATCTTCAGCGGCGTCTTTGCGTTGTTTCGGATGTAAAACTGCCGCTTGCTATCACCAGTTCGGTTGGAGCCGAGCGTCAATTTGGGCGGCATGACCTCCACCTCGGCCGTTACGTACGCTCGAACCGGCACCGACAACGTCGGCATTTCCTGAAGGCCGGTGGCCACGGTGACGGTGGCGTTCGTGCTGCCGGAGATCAGTTCTCCCACGAGCTTGACCGTGAGCTCGTACTCCTTGCCCGGCTTGAGCTCGGCCTGGAAGGCATCCAGCGAACTCTTGATCTCGCCGATCTTGATGTCTTCGCTCGTGTTGTTGGTGATGGTCAGCACCTGCACCTTGGCAGCTTCATCGGCGCTGTTGGGCGCGAGTCGCCCGAAGGATGCCGTGGCAGGCTTCACGTCTACGGGCATCCACGTCTCGCCTTGGATCGTCAACGTGATCCGTTCGTCGCGGCCTGGGACGTTGGTCACGACGCTGATGGTTTTCTTGATCGGCCCCGACCGCTTGCCGGTACTGAGCCGAACGGGAACCTTGCCTGTTTCGCCGGGTTGCACCATCCGGTCAAACTGACCGGCAACGGTGCACCCTCAGCCAGCCTTCGCGCTGAGGATTTCCAGTGGCCCGGTGCCCTTGTTGGTGAACCAGAACTCATGCTCGATCGGCTCGCCCGCCTTGACACGGCCGAAGTCGTACGTCGGCGTGTCGAATTCGATGGCGGGAACCTCGCCGGGTTTGAGTTGCACCGTCGGCGTCGGCGCCGGAATGACCGGCCGATTGACCGGTCCCTCGGCTTGCATTCCCTTGCCCGGCTCCTTCCGCGAGGTCGATTCGGATGCTGCATGCGATGGCCCCGCCTCGCCTGGCTGGGAGGAAGCCGGCTGCAATTCGAACGAACTCAGCGACGGTGGTTGCTGTGCCGCAGGTTGCGGCTTGGCGGGCTCCTGAGCAGTCGCCTTGGATGCCGTTGGACTGGGCTGGTCCTTCTTGGCTTCCTGGGCTGAGGCGACGTGCGTCAGCCCAGCGTGGACGGCAACAGCCAGCGCTGCGACCATCCCGATTCGGAGTCGTTTTCGTCTTGTCAGTTTCATCTGAGGCTGTCTCCTTGTCGCGGGTCAATGAGTATTCGGCCTTGGTTTCAGGCGAGCATCGTGCTGGCAGGCCCAAAGGCTTGGTCGCACGCTGCAAGGCTGTTGTTATGGGCGGCTTGACGCAGCCGCGTTTGGCGCTGAGCATCAGAGCCCAAGCACCCGCTGGCCGGCTTCGAGCCGACGAGCGACCGCACCCTCTTACTGTCGTGAGTATAACTGCAATACGTTAGGCGGCGCTGTAACGCATCTGTAACGATAGCAGGGGGCCCGGTATCGCGTCGCGTACAGTTGATGCCTGGGAGCCATTACGCCGCCAGTACGCAGCGCGAGATATCGGACGTGAAGCGATCCCCGCCGCGATGCTGTCCCCGGCAGTACCGCAGGCCCCGCTCCCGTCCCAGCCGATGCGGTTCCTGCTTGCAGCCTTGCTGCGACGCCTGGATTATGAAGGGGCGGCGTGCGTCGCGGCGGCGCAGGCACGACGATCGGCCGGTAAGCTTCGACAAGAACGCCGGACGCCCCGGGCATTGCCGCGCGAGTGGCGGAACTGGAAGACGCGCAGGACTTAGGATCCTGTGGGGAAACCCGTGGGGGTTCGAGTCCCCCCTCGCGCAGTTAACAGCTTTATATAGAATAGGTTACGGCCCAACCTTAGGG
>CAZERK010000309.1:0-4897 GCA_964514515.1 uncultured Planctomycetaceae bacterium | reverse complement strand
TTCCTCTGGCCCGGTATGTCGCGAATCGGCCGGCCGCCTCATGCCAAAGAGACCGCCTCGAATCTGAGGGTGGCCAGGCGGCAATTCGTGGACTTCGCAAGGCAGTACGAGAAGGCTGGCAACGACACCGCGGAGGTAGAAGGCGCGATTGCCCGGGCGATGCTCCTGCTGACCTTTGTCCGCGCTGGGGCGCAGGCATCGCTGAGAGGCTCGGAGCTCCCGGAGACAACGCGAGCGGACGCTCAAGCGGCATTGTCTCAGACGGTTGCGCAACGGGCTCAGCTCGCGAAATCGCTCGACCGCTTCGAAAAGACAGCGGTGTTCCGACTTGTTGCGGCACTGCAATTGGCCCGGTTGCCTGCGGTGGCGGCACGAATCGATAGCGTCGCCGAGTCCTTGGCGAAAACGAACGCGATTCTGGCCGCCCTGGACGCTCTTGAGGCCGTCTGGCCTCTGCGAATGGAACTCGAGCGAACTGAGCCCTCGTTGGCGGCAGCCATGCAGATGCGTGCAGCCGCTGAGAAAAAAGAAGAGGACACAAGACTGTTTGAAGCGGTCGTTCAATCTCTGGCTGAGCAGATGTGCATGCAGATCGAAGACATGCGAAGCCGGCTCAACGTTGTGGCGTATCCGTTCGAACACGCTGCCGGGCGCATCTCGCTGTCGAAGTTCGCCTGCACGCAGTCGCCGATGCCGAACAAACCGCAGACAGTGCTACGGGCCGCAAGGCAGATGACAGAGAACCTGCAGTTGTTCTACCTCCGATCGATGGGCCGACTGGCCCTGCTTGCCGAGCAGGTCGAAGCCGTCCTGGGCATGCCGCCCCTGCGCGATCCAGAGGGAGGTGGAGACGCGGCTGCTTGACGTCGGATTGCGTAGAGGGGCCGAGTCGCGGAGACTCGGAGACGCCTGTAGGCGCATGGGTTGAAACGTGTCTGAGCGGCTCGACGAGCCGGCATTGCCCGAGGGTTGGCGAGATGGATGTCGGTAAAGCAGTCAAGTTCGTCCTGGTTCTCGTCGCGGCATTCGCTGTCGTGCTCTATCTCCGGATGAGCAAGGCGGCAGACCTGGAAGCGGCAGCCAGAGAAGCGGCATTCGCCGCGTTAGCGAAGGCAGACAACTACGACGCCAACAAGGCGTTCTATCGGGTGCGCGCAGAGTTGACGCACAGCGCTGCCTTCCAAGCCGTGATGGACCCCGGATCAAGAAGGACGCCTTCGACCGTCGACAAGGATAAGTACCTGGCCTTGTTCTTCGAGAAGCTGATCAATCGGGTCAGAGACGAGAATCGCCAGGACTTGGTCAGGGATCTGATCAAGCTGCGCGATTCGGAAGGCATCGCGAGGCCGGGTTAGCCGGCGCCTGAATGTATGGGACTCGTCGCGTCAGAAATAGCAGAAGCCTTGCCTGCGACTGGGACGAGTCTTCCTTTGGGTGGGAGACTCGGCTGGAAACGACTCTTGAACAGAGCCCGGGCCGCCGCCGATACCAACAGGGGGCAACTCGCCTGCGTTGCGCCCGCCACGGACGGCCCATGACATCAACTCGCATAAACGACGAGCCGAACCAGGTGACGACGACGCCACCAGGAAACCGACAATCCGAATCGACCCGGCAGGACTGCCGCACGTCCCCCTCCAAGGCAAGCCAGCCTTGGGGCGCCTCCAACGCCGATCAGGGGACGAATTCGTCAGCGTTGCCCGGCACGACGGCGATCGGCGCGGGCCGGCGTGTCCTAGTCCTGGCAGTTCATCACGTGGACGTAGACGGGCTGCGGTACCACGGCGGCGCGGAGAAGTACATCCTGACGGCCGTCCGGGCCCTGCTCAACTGCGGGGCCTCCGTACACGTTGCCTATTCCGGAACCTCCATCTACGACGACCTGATCGCCGAGACCGGCCGCGGCCGGCTGAGAAGCGGTCTCAGGACGTCAGGAAGCCCCGGACGTCAGGCCGAGCGGCGCTGCGAGCGGGCTGTCTTCAAACAGCTTCTGAGCGTCGAGCGAACCGACTGGATCAACGACGCCCTCGCCGGCGACGCCCGTCTCGAGCTCGGCACAATCCTGCGTCGGCGGCGCTGGCTAAAGACGACGGACGCCGATACGGTCCTGGCCGTTCAGCAGGCCGGAGGCGGCGCGTTCGCCGCGTCGCTGGTCGCGGCACGATCCCTGGGGTTTCGCGTCGTCTCCTCGATCCGTCAGATGCCCGAGCCGCTGCCGGCCGCCATCGGAGGACGCCGGCTGGGCCTCCTCCCGTCGCCTCAATTGTGGCGGCGACGGCTGATCTGGCGGCGACGGATTCCAGCCCTCTGTTGCGACGCCATCATCTTCAACAGCCGCCGCGTCGCCGAAATGCACGTCGGGCAGTACGACCTGCCCCGAGCACGAATCCGCATCATCCCCAACGGCGAGACCGTGGCCGCCCGGACCGAGCCGAGGCCGCACAACCTCTCGAACGCGCCCGGCGCTCTCGATCGGCAGGCCCGCATCGCGACGGTCGGCCGACTGACCGAGGCCAAGGGCGCCGACACGCTTCTGGAGGTCTTCGCCCTGCTCGCCCGACGACACGCCGGCGTCCGCCTCATCTACGTCGGCGACGGCCCCCTGCTCGGCGATCTCCAAGCCAGGGCGGAGAACCTCGGACTGCGCGACCGCGTGCGATTCGACGGCTACCAGCGCGACCACGACGCGATCTATCGCAACGTAGACGTCTACGTGCAGATGTCCCGCCGGGAGTCGATGTCCAACAGCGTGCTGGAGGCGATGGCTCGCGGCATCCCGTGCGTCGTCGCCGACGTCGGCGGCCTGCCGGAACTGGTCGCCGACGGAACCAACGGGTTCGTCGTGCCGCCCGAGAGCGCGACGGCGTGCGCGGAAGCCATCTCACGACTGCTGGAAGAACCGGCGCTCTACGATCGCATGAGCCGGGCCTCCAAGGACCGAGTCCGAACCTGTTTCGATCTGGCGACGATCATGCAACAAACGGCCCAGGTCGTTCTGGGTACGACAGCGGCGACAAGCTGCGGAGCATGAGTCACATCAATACGGAAAGCATCGCGCCGTTCGGGAGAAGGCGCAGCTACTTCTTCGGCGGCGGCTCGGGGAGGTCGGGTCGGCATTTCGGGCACGGCTCGCGGCCGGCCTTGATCGCATCCTCCAAGGAATCGAAGTTCGCGAGGTTGGAAGCGTAGATCGACCGGCCGCATTCGCTGTTGGTTCGATGGAAATACCGGCCGTTTCTCGTGCCGATGAACTTGAGCTTGGTCGGATCGATGAGCTCGGGATAGTCCGGCCAGGGACCGTGCGCGTCGATCAGTCGCGATCCGACGGCGGCCTGCGAGGTGGGCGTCGCACCGTCCGGGCCCCGTTGGCCGGCCGGATCCGTCGGCGCAATCTTCTGGTATTGCAGGGGCACGACGCGGCTGGTCGTCTCGCCTTCGAATGGGCGATATTCCTTCTCCCGCTCGCTGAAGCCGAAAACGTATAGGATGATGCACAGCGCAACGACCGCACCGAACAACGCAGCCCCCACGGCTATCGTCGCATACGCGCGCTTCTGCTTGGCGTTGCGATCGGGGTCCTCTTCCGCGCATTCCTTCAGCGCCTCGGCCAGTTCGTCCGCCGAGGCGTAGCGCTCGCTCTGCTCGATGGCGAGGCAACGGCGGATGGTCTGCTCACCCTTGACCGTGAGCCCCTTGATCGCGGAAACATCCAAGGGCGGCGGGTTCTGGTGCAGGGCGATCAACTCGGAACGAGACTTGGACTGGAAGAACGGCGCGCCAGTCAACGCGTACAGCATCACCAAGCCCATCCCGTAGATGTCGCTGGCATAGGTGGTCCCCTGTCCACGGGCGGTCTCCGGAGCGATCCAACCCAGCGAACCGACGGCCTTGCCCCGCATACGCTCGGACGCTTCTTCGTAGGCGACTTCCGCCAGGCCGAAGTCCATGAGCTTGAGATTGCCGTGGTCGTCGAACATCAAGTTCCCCGGCTTGATGTCGCGATGGATGATGCTCCGTTTGTGGGCGACGGCCAGCGCTCGGGCCGGGCCGATCATCATGCGAAACAGCTCCCGCGGAGCAAGCTTGCCGTGCCGCTCGATGCACTCCTTGAGCGTGCCCCCTTCCATGAGCTCCAGAGCAAGGATGATCTGACCGTCGTCCTCGAAGACCTCGTAGATGGAAACGACGGACGGATGCTGGAGCTTGGCGACGGCCCTCGCTTCCTGCATGAAGAGCTGAGCGTTCAGCGTAGCGGGGTCGGCTCCGTTGTCCTTGGACCGGTTGCGGTGCAGGATCTTGAGCGCGACGTCCCGGCTGAGCTTGTCGTCGTGCCCTCGCCAAACGGACCCCATGCCGCCGTGGCCGAGCAACGACAGAACGCGGTATCGGCCCAACTGCTTGCCGGCCAGGCTCATGTCGATGGCGAAGGAGCGCGTACCCGCTCTTGGTGGGAGTTCTTCCGTATCGTCGGTTCGCACGGAATCGGGAGAATGTGAGGTCGATGTCAGCCGCCCCGAGCGGAACGCCTCCGGATCAACCTCCGTCGCACGCCATTCGTTGTGACAGTGGCGACAAATCAGTCGGCGGTTCAACAGGCGCGCAGAAATCCTGTAGCCTTGTCCGCACGTCGGGCACGCCACGCAAACACGGCGCAGAGGATTGGGGGGCTGTTCCTGCCCTACATCTACATCCATCGCCTCACGAATCCAGTCACCTTCTCCGTCGCCTCGCTGCGGAGCGCTTCGCTGCCCCGCGATCAGCACGGTCGACGCCGTACCCGGCT
Organism: uncultured Planctomycetaceae bacterium; assembly: GCA_964514515.1. Lineage (GTDB taxonomy): Bacteria > Planctomycetota > Phycisphaerae > UBA1845 > UTPLA1 > CAZERK01. The sequence goes on along the minus strand of CAZERK010000309.1, from coordinate 114 downwards.
GCGCTTCCGAGGTCGCACCCACGGCCAGGACCGGGCTATTGAGGCATTCGGAACCAGTTGCCGGCCACAACCCGCGGCCGCCGGACGACGCCCGTGGCCGACGCGCACGCCGGC
>CAZERK010000308.1:0-4919 GCA_964514515.1 uncultured Planctomycetaceae bacterium | reverse complement strand
CAGCCCAAAGGGGCGCATGGTCGGGCAGCGCGATGCCGTTAAGCTCGCACACGGTGCACAGGGACTCGCGAAGCGTCCTCTCGGCACGCGCCTGCCATTGATCAGCCTCCTGGAGGTCTTCCAGACTGACGCTGAGCATGACGAGACGCAGGTAGAGGAGCGCCAGGTCGTGTACGCGGTGACCTTCATAGCCGGGTTCTCCTGCGTGGGGATCGCCGAACTCGCGAGGTAGCTGTCGGCGCAGCGCGATCGAATCCATGTAGGCCTTACGGGCCGCCTCGTAGTCTCCGAACGCGGCGTACGTATTGCCCAACCCATCAAGGAAAACGCACTCCCATTCAATCGCGCGTCGGCCCGAGGGGTTGTGCGCGACATAAGCCAGGGCGGCGAGGTTCTCACGGACGGACTCTTCGAAGAGGCCGACGTCTCGATAGGCGCAATAGAGGCCCTGCCACGCGAACAACACGTCCAGGACGGGCGCCTTGACGGGTTCCGGCGACTTGGCCACGGCATCCAGGGCCTCACGCAGCTTGCGTCGCTCCGCTTCGGTCGTTTTTCGGTGCTGTTCCGCGGCGGCGGGGTCATCGTCGAACAGCCCGGTCAGGTCGCGGGCGAAGTAGAACATCGCCGTGCCGGCGTTGGCGGCGTCGGCGTAGATGTCCGCCATCGCCCGGGGCGTACCGCGCCAGAAGACTGTGACGGCGGCGACCAGGCTCGCCGCGGCTAGGCCGGTCAGCAGCCAGCGGCGCGGATGTGCCCACGGGCGGAATCGTGGCAAGAACGCTGCTGGCCGACCGTCTGCTTCCCCGGGTGGCAGAAAGGGATAGTCGCCGCGCGGGCCGCCACTTTCGGCGGCGTCCGTCGCCCTTGACTTGGCGTCCGTCCCCTCTTGCCACGGGGGGGTAAGGCCGAGGTCGCGGTCACCGGACCTTTCTTCCTGCTGCGGGACCTCAGCGGGTGGAGCCGCGGCGTGGGTCGCGTGTGCGACCGGCGCTTCGAGGTCTTTGTAGCAGCGGGCTTCTGATGGAGGCGCCTCGGTCAGGATGCGATCCAGAATCGCCCGGGCACGACGCTCGCGGTCTGACGGCGAGTCCTCGTAGTGCGCGGCCAATAGGCCGTGCATGGCCCACTGCGTTGGGTCAAACCCTGCCTGCGGGTCGGGCAGATCGCCTGGGAGCATCGGGAGCGGCTCGTCGCCAGCCGCATCGAACGGCGGGGCTTCGTCAGACATGGGGGGGCTCCTCAGCCAGCTTCCCGAGAATGCAGTCTCGCAACTGCTTGCGAGCCCGTTGCAGGCGTTTCTTGATCGTCTCCACGGCCAGGCCCAGCAAGGCGGCCATGACGGAGCAGGATTGGCCTTCGCGGTAAGCCCGGCGGATGACTTCGTGGAGCGACGCCGACAATCGGGTGAGGCATTCCTTCAGCGCCGCGAGCATCTCCGTGGAGACGTCGCCCCGTCCTGGCATCAGCCGGTCGTATTCTTGAGCGATGGCGTCGATCTGTTCGGGGGCGACGGTACTGACGTGGCGGCGGCGCGTCGCCGAGGCTCGCTGGAATTCGAGAATCTTGTTCCGGGCGATCCCTCGCAGCCAGGGGGCGAACGGCCGGGACTTGTCGTAGTCGTCGAGCCGATCCCAGGCGGCGACGAACGTTTCCTGAACCAAGTCCTCCGCGACCTGACGCTCCTGTGTGCAGGACCTGGCAAAGGCCAACAGGCCCGGCTCGTGCTCCCGGACGAGAATATCAAATCTCCCGTATCGTGTTTGCTGCATCGGCTCGCTCCCGGGAGAGGCACCCCATATTTGCTAGTTTGCGCGAAGTCGGCGGACGGGGACAACAGGACTCAATTTGTTAATAAATTCTTGTTGGAAGGTCGCTGGAGGGGGAAGACAGGCCGAAGAGGCGTGGGGCTGGGACTGTTCCCGCGTCAGCAGACGATCCGATGGGGGTCGCGGACCGACCGGAGACTGCTTGAGCCAGCCCTTGACGGGACCGGAATCGCAACGATGGGTCGTCGACCAAACCGGGAATCCCAGCAGGTCAGGCGAGGGTAGAGCAGACGGGTTCTGCGCGCCGCTTGGTGGTTGGCGGCGACACGAGCAGCAGTCGTGTAGGCGGAAGGGGAGAAGCCGCTCTCGGCAAATCGCTTTCGGACAGCCAGCCGCGCCCTCAAGCCGGAGCCAGCTTCCTCGTCCTGCAGGCTGCCAAGGCGCTGCCTCCGTACGGTTGGTGCGCGACGCAGACGCAGTCGGAGGTCGCAGCCTCCGGGCGCTACGAAGCGGCGTCTTGCAAAGCGGATTCCGTGACGCCGGACGGCGCGGCGCTCCCGCGGGTTTCGATATTCGCTGAACGCAGTTCCGGCAGGAAGCCCAGCAGCGTCACGAGCCAGAGCCCCCCGAAGACGACGCTGAAGCGGGCGATGTAGCCGAAGTCGTATGGCAGGCCGGGCACGGGTCCGCCGAGGATGTCGTGGACGCTCTCGACGGTGACGGCGAAGCGCAGGCAGTACCAACCGACGACCGGCGCGCACACGGCGATCAGGATCGGCGTCACGACGCGCCCTCGCAGCAACAGCCGGGCGGCCTTGCCGGCTGATGTCGGCACGAGGAGGCAGAGCAGCAGGAACCACGTGTGCGGCGGCAGCACGTACTTGCGGTCCGTGCGGAACAGTTCGCGAACGTTGTCCGTCTCGGAGTAGTTCTGGCCGATCCAGGGCAGCACCGCCGCCAACAGGTCGATCACGGCAGCCCATACGACTGGCAACAGGAACTTGCGGTTCATTTCAAATCCCTCGCGGCGGTGTTGAGGGGCACGCGCCGTTCCGCGGATGCCAACGCCAAAGACTCGGGCGCTTTCGCGTGCCGACGCGGCGGCAAAGCGCGCGATTACCGGATGTTGCCGACCACGCCGGTCGCGCCGTTTGTATCGGCACGAAGCGGCCGTTACTGAGAAGTCGCCCCAGAACATCGACGCGCTCTGGAACGTCCGCGGAGACGGCTGGCACATCCGGGCCTCCATCCGACCGTCGCCCACGTCCCGTTATGAGACGACCTCGCATCGCTGCCGCACGCTGTCCGCAGCGACAGGAACCAATACGGCCCGCGCGGTCCGTCACGTTACAGGACGACAGCGGCCGTGCGAATTCGTGGTACGGTCCTTCTACGCGGTTGCCCCGAGCCTCATCGTATTGGATGTTTTCCACGGTGGGTCAGATCGGCTTCGCTGGTCGATCGCAGACAGCAGGAAACGGTGGGAATATGTTGCCAGCCATCTCAGCAGACTTGCCGGCCTATCTCCTCCCACAGAAGGCGGGGGGTGAAGGAGAGCGGCCGACAACGGAGTCGAGCTTCGGCCCCGCGGTGCGCGTGCGAATCTCGGCGAACGGCTCGCGTGCGGTGGAGGGTCAGTCTCCTGGCACAGGCCTGTACGGGCCGGACGGACAGTTCGTCGAAGCGGCAGCTCGAAGAGAATCGCAGGGCTCCGGCGGCGGAACGTCCAACGGCGGTCAACCGGTTCTCTCGTCGCCTGCCGGGGTCGACGCTTCCCAGACGCCGCGCGAGCTGGACTTGGCGGACTTCGACTCGATCATCCCGCCGGCGGTTCGCGAGGAACTGCGCGCGCTGGCCGACCGCGCCAGTCGAGACCTGCAATCCAACGAGATGCAGCCGCAGGAGTACAAGCAGCTTGCCGAGCTGATGATCCGCGTCGGCCGCTACCACGAGGCGGTGCAGGCGTGGAATCGGGCGGACGAGCAGACGTACGCCGCCGAGGGCGAGGGGGGGCGATTGCATCGCGCGGGCCTTGACCGCGTGGACTTGCGATCCGTCCGAGAGGAAGAAGAGGTCGCCGAGGAGGACCGCCTCGTTGACAGCGCCGCGCTGGAGCGCGTGAGCCTCGAACAAGAAGAGGCGCAGGAGTCGTCGCTGCAGGAGCTCACCGCCTGAGGCGGACGCAAACGCTCTCCATCCTGGCGCCGCAGCGTCCAGCCGGCCGGCCGAGTCGCCAGACGACGACTCGGCCCGACGGCCGTCGTGCATTTCCACGATTCTCGCGGACGATCCGTTCAAACGCCGCTGACGACGAGTTTCTCTCGCAGGTATTCGACCACGCCATCCTGGCTGATGCACTGCTGTACATCGAGTCTCCCCGCGAGACGTGAGGGCGTGTTCATCTCAGCCACAAAAGCGATGACAGCGAGATCGTGACGATGCGAGGATCTTGCACCCTGACGTCGTCTCGTAGCGTCACAAGCAGGCCGAGCGGCGCGTTATAGACGGTCTTTTCGAGGAAGGCACGCAAACCGCGCGTGTCCTCATGCGAGTCAATTCGCTTACGGTACTTGACTTCGACCGGGATGCGGCGCGTGCCAACCGTCATGACGAAGTCGACCTCGGGCTCCGCGCCTCGCCTCGGCACGTGCGCAACGTCCAAATTGGGAATCGAAGCAAGGAAGTAGCCGAGGATGCTCTCGGCGAGGTGCCCAGCCAAATCCGACAAGTGCGGATTTTTCGCCAGACCTTCTTCATCCAGAGGGACAATCTCCTCGAGCCAGCAGGCACGCAGCGCATGATCGCAGAGGCAGACCTTCGCCGTCTTGGCGCCCTTCTTGGTAAGGCGAGCCTCCATCGGTGGGACCAGTCGAATCAGAAGGGTCCGATCCAGAAATCGTAGGTAATTGAGAATGCGATTCCAGTTGATCCCACCGCCCAGCGATTGGTTGATCTCGGGCACGAAGACACTTTGCCCGGGTGTCTGGCCAGCGTACCGACAACAAAGACGGAAGACCTCCTCCAAAAGCTTCTCGTCTCGCTTGCGATCTCGCTCGCCCAGACGCAGATCATGCTGAATGGCTCGGCGGATGACCGTCTCATTGAGGTGGCCCGCGATCTCCGACCACGACACGCCGGTCCGGTCGTGGG
>CAZERK010000307.1:0-4928 GCA_964514515.1 uncultured Planctomycetaceae bacterium | reverse complement strand
CACCCCAACCCTCTCCCTGGAAGGGAGAGGGAGATCGGGGGGGGGCCTGCCGCGAAGCCGATCGCTGGTGCGAGATTCTCGCTGGTGCGAGATTTCCATCTCGCACCAGCGGAGATCGCGAAGCCTCCTCGAACTTACGCCGTTTGCTCGCAACGTTTCCCGCACGCCGGGACGGCCGACGCTACAGGTTGCATGCAGGACGGGAGACGCGCTAATCGACCTTCAACTTGACGACGCGGCGTTTGCCGACTTGCAGGATCATGCCGTCGGTGGGGACGATGGTCGCGTTCGCGTCGGAGACCTTCTCCTGATTGATGGAGACGCCGCCGCCGGCGATGAGGCGGCGCGCCTCGCTCGTCGACGGGCATAAATCCAGCGCCTTCATCAGCTTGGGCAGCCAAATCCTGCCCTCGGCGTCGCATTGGTCGGGGGCCAGCCGGACGGTCGGGATGTCGTCGCGCAGCCCACCCTGGACCATCACCTTCTGCCAGAGCGCTTCCTCGCGGTCGGCGGCGGCGGCGTCGTAGTAGCGCGTGACGATGTACTTCGCGAGGCGGACCTTGGCGTCGCGCGGATGCGTGCGATTCGCGTCGCACAAGACGCTGATTTCCTCCGCGGGCGTCGGCGTCAGCAGCGTGTACCAATCGCGCATCAGCGGATCGGCGATGCTCATCGTCTTGCCGAACATATCCTTCGGCGCATCGGTCAGACCGACGTAATTGCCCAACGACTTGCTCATCTTCTCCACGCCGTCGAGCCCCGAGAGGATGGGCATAATCAAGACGATCTGCCGCGGCTTGCCGTACCGCGCCATGAGGTCCCGGCCGACAAGGTTGTTGAACGTCTGGTCCGTGCCGCCCAGCTCCACGTCCGAGTCGATCATGACCGAGTCGTAGCCCTGCATCAGCGGGTACATCAACTCGGTCATCACGACGTCCACGCCTTCAGCCATGCGCTTCTTGAAGTTCTCGCGTTGGAGCATCTGGGCCACGGTAATGTGGCTGGTCAGCCGGAGGATGTCGGCCAGGTTCAGCGGGGCAAGCCATTCGCTGTTGTAGCGGATTTCGAGTTTGGCCGGATTCGTGTCGAGCACCTTGCCAGCCTGCTCGAAATAGGTGGCGGCGTTGGCCTTGATCGTCGGCTCGTCGAGGATGGGGCGCGTCTTGCTCTTGCCCGTCGGGTCGCCGATCCGCGACGTGAAGTCGCCGATGATTAGGACGGCGCGATGGCCGCAGTCCTGAAACTGTCGCATCTTCTGCAAGACGACGGTATGGCCGAGATGGATGTCCGGGGCCGTCGGGTCCATGCCGAGCTTGACCCGTAGGGGGCGGCCGTCCTTGCGGCTATCTTCGAGCTTCTGCCGAAGCTCCTGCTCGTTGTAGATCGCCTCGCAGCCGCGCTTCAGCACGGCCATCTGTTCGTCGACTGTTGGAAAGCTCATCCCTTGCCCATCCATCGCGTTGGCTGACTGAATCGCCGGCGTCGTTTTGGCTGTTTGTTTCCGCGCTCCCCTTCGGGTCGCGGCTAAACAACGGGACCATGGTTCGTATGCGCCGCGTTCCCCGGCGGGTCGCGGCTAAGCGGGGCCTGTGCGGCGGGGCGTCGTTCGTACTGGCGACCGTGATTCGCCTCCTAGAGCCCGCCGAATCGCCGTTCCCGGTTGGCGAATTCCCGCAGCGCTTCGTTCATCTGCTCCTTATGGAAATCCGGCCACAAGACCGGGCTGATATAGAGTTCCGCGTAGCTGATCTGCCAGAGCAGGAAGTTGCTCACGCGCATCTGCCCTGCCGTGCGGATCAGCAGGTCGGGGTCCGGCAGACCGGCCGTGTACAGCGCCGAGTCGATCGTGCGTTCGTCAATCCGGTCGGGGCTGAGCTCGCCGGACTGCACCCGTTCGGCGACGCGGCGGACGGCATCCGTCATCTCGACCCGGCTGCTGTAGTTCAGCGCCAGGCAGAGCGTCATGCCGGTGTTCCGGCTCGACAGGGCGATCGTCTCGTCGGTCTCGCGGAGCACGTCCTTCGGCAGACCTTCGCGGCGTCCGATCCGCGTAAAACGGATGTTGTTGTCGAGGATGTGCTGACGCTCCTTGATGAGATACTCGACGTAGAGCCGCATCAGGTGGTCGATTTCGGCGGGAGGTCGGTTCCAGTTCTCCGTGCTGAAGCTGTACAGCGTGAGGCAGTCGATGCCGAGCCGTGCGCAATGCTCCGCGAGTTCCCGAACGATCTGCGCCCCCGCCTCGTGACCGCTGGACCGAGCCAAGCCGCGCTGTCGCGCCCAACGGCCGTTGCCGTCCATGATGATGGCGACGTGCCGCGGCAGGCGTTCCTTCGCGACGCCCAGTTCGACCTGCGGATCCAGGGGTTCGACCTTCTCCATCGCCTGCTCAACTTCTTCCGGCCGGCAGCCGGGCGTCTCGGTGCAGCGTGGCCGTCCGATCCGCCCCGGTACTGACGAGCGTGATCGGCACGCCCAGCAACTCCTCCAGCCGGTCGATGTAGCGCTGCGCCGCCGGAGGCAGCTTGTCGTATCGATCGCAGCCGGTGATTTCCTCCCGCCAGCCCGGCAGGGTCTCGTAAACGGGCTCCGCCTCGTTCAAGGCTCGAACGTCCGGCGCGTAGAACGACAGATCGCTTCCACGGTAGCGATAGCGCGTGCAGACCGCCAGTTCCGGCAGCGTCGAAAGCGTATCCAGGTGCATGACGGCGACCTGCGTGATGCCGCCGACGGCGATGCTGTACTTCGTCGCGAAGGCGTCGAACCAGCCGCACCGTCGCGGCCGGCCCGTTGTCGTTCCATATTCGTGGCCTCGTTGGCGGATCGTCTCGCCGGTCGCGTCGCGCAGTTCGGTCGGAAAAGGTCCGCCGCCGACGCGCGTCGTGTAGGCCTTGATCACGCCAACGTAGGACTGCACGGCGGACGGAGGCACGCCAGCTCCCGCGAAGAGGCCGCCCGGCAGGCACGTGCTGCTGGTCACGTACGGAAACGTGCCGTGATGGATATCCAACAGGCAGCCTTGGGCGCCCTCGAACAGGATGCGGCGGCGGTCGGCGAGGGCCTGGGGCAGCCAACTCGTCGTGTCGGTGACGTGCGGGGCGATTTCCTCGGCGTAGCCCAAATAGGCCGTCGCGATGGCGTCCGCGTCCAAGGGCTCGGCATCGCCGAACACGGCCGAGAAGTAGGTCTCTCGTTCCGCGACGACTTCGCGGAGGCGTTCGCGGAAGAGGCCGGCATCGTACAGGTCGGCGACGCGAAACGCCGTGCTCCGCAGCATCTTGTCGGCTTGGCAGGGGCCGATGCCCCGGGCCGTCGTGCCGATCTGCCGGGCCTGGCCCAGCCGCGCCTCGGCGAGCCGGTCCTGCTTCTTGTGATAAGGCATCACGAGGTGCGCCCGATTGGAGATCAGCAGGTTGGGGCCGACGGCCGTCCCGCACGCCCTCAGGCCGGCGATCTCCTCGATCAGCACCTCGGGATCAAGGGCGACGCCCGGACCGATGACGCTCGTGACGTGCGGACGGAGGATGCCGCTCGGCACGAGGTGCAGGGCGAACTTGTCGGGACCGATCCGGATGGTATGCCCGGCGTTCGCGCCGCCGGCGTAGCGCACAACGACGTCGAAATGCTCGGTGAGCAAGTCGACCATCTTGCCCTTGCCCTCGTCGCCCCATTGGAGACCGACGACGCTGGTGTTGCCGAGCGCGCAGAAGTCCATCAGGAATTGTCCTTTCAGGGCGGACAGGGCCGCCTTGGGCCGCTGGGGTAACGGGCGGGATACGCCGGGGAACCAGTTATACAGGGCGCGGCCGGGCATGAGAAGTGCGCGGCCGGCCTGTCGGTCGCGCCTCCTCCGGTCGCCCTATAATCGGTTTGGCGGCCCCAGACTGTCGCGCGCCGTCGGTCCCGTCAGGTCCGCTCACGACGTTTGGACGTTCGTGGCGAGGCCGTCCTTCGCCGCGCGTCGAGAACTCCCGCATCCTGACGTGCAGGAGGCTCCTTTCTCACGCGATATATCCCAACAGTAGCCCCGCGCGCGGGGACAGGTCCGCGGGTAGACCAGCGAGCAACCAGATCGGCGGGCACGCGGACAAGACGACAGACCGAGAAACAGTCCCGCCAACGCGCAGGCAAACGAGAACGGTTCGGCAATTGTGAGGAGCGGCGCCCCCCTGCGGGCAACGCATATTCGCCGGCGCTCGCCTATCCCACGCGTCGCCCGCCCGTTGCCGGCGGGCGGGCAGGCCCACGGGGAGCGCGGGGGCGGCGAAGGTCCGAAAGCCGGCTGGCCGAGCGCGGCGCACACGCAGGACGGCCTTGGGCAGCCGCCTACTGGACGGAACACGGCGATGATGGAACAGACGGACAGAGAAGCCAGACGCAGGACGGGCGTTGAGTTCGACATCGACGATCGACTGGAGAACCTGATCGGCCGGATCGTCGACAGCTACGTGGCGGAGCCGAGAACGCGCCACGTCGATCGCGGGTACCTGCCGAGCTACCGCGAGATCGTGCACATCATCGAGCTCTTGTTGGAACTGTCCTATCCCGGCTACTTCGGCCGACAGAACCTGACGAGCAAGAACGTGCGTTATCACGTCGGTGACGTGCTGCCGCGACTGGCCCAGACGCTGCACATGCAGGTCTTCCGGGCGCTATGCCATCAACAGCAGCTCGAAGGCCGGTATGACCCGAACGGTTCGTCCAAGAACAACACGTCTCGGTTCGACGCGGAAGCCCGGGCTTTGACCGAGCAGTTCCTCGAACGCATCCCCGACGTCCGCGACCTGTTGGCGATGGACGTCCAAGCGGCCTACGACGGTGATCCCGCCTCGGCCAACACCGACGAGGTCATCATCGCCTATCCCGGCGTCTTGGCCGTCACCATCTATCGATACGCGCACGAGCTCTACACGATGAATGTGCCGCTG
>CAZERK010000306.1:0-4950 GCA_964514515.1 uncultured Planctomycetaceae bacterium | reverse complement strand
TCTGGCTCGCGCCGCTCACCTGCACCGCCGCGTCGTTGACCTGCTCGGCGCCGTCGTCGAGCTGCGTCGCGATCTGCGTGAGGCTGCGATTGATGCTTCGTGTAATCAGGATTCCAAGCCCCATGCCGACGACCACACCCACGATGGCGGCGATGAGAGACACAGCCTTGAGCACGGTGGCCCTGTCTTGGCTTCGCGCAACCTCCGACGTCGCCATGTCGCGATTGGTTTGAACAACCTTGTCGAGCGCCGCGTCCGCCGCGCGTTGCCGGTCGGTCACGGTCCCAAACAAGAGCGTCTGGGCATTGTCGAAAATGCCGATGGCCTCGTTCGCCGCGTTCCGCATCGCGTCAAAGTGGCCAAAAACCTGCTGGGCGGCCGGCTGCATCTCCCGCTGATAGACGGCGTACGCCTCGTCGGGTTTGTCTTCCTTGATCAGGCGTTTGATCGACGCAACGGCGTCGTGGAATTGCTTGTGCGGAACGACAATGGCCTCGGCTTCCCGCGCCAGCACGGCGTTTTCCGTCTTGAATGGCGGCAGCCACTTCCCACAGTTGCACGCCGTATGATCCTCGCCACCGTCAAACGGCGTCTTCGTCTGGAGCATTTCGAGCAGACTCGAGCTCAACTTGTAGTGGTCTCCACGGAACGACTCTAGCTGGCGACCCAGGGACTCCGGATTGCCCACCCCCGTTGCATCGAAGGCCCTGCATAAATCGAGATAGTCCGCGCTGGATTTCTCCCAGTCGCGCCAGAGTGGCGTGAACTGTCCCCACAATGATGCGACCTCCGCGGATTGCGGAAGCGACTCGAACACCTTCCAGACTTGTTCGTAACCACTCCGCGCGTTGGTCAGGTTCTCTGTCTGCCGCTGGCGGATGTCCGTTGGCAGCCCTGGAATGCCCAGTGACCTCAGGCTCCCGCGGACGTCTCGCCCCTTCTCCTTGATCACGAGAAGGCTGTCGACCGCGGGAAGCCGCAAGGCCCCGAGGTCGTCGATGGAGGCCGCCCCCTCGCTCACGGCGTAGTAGCCCACGCCGCCCAAGACGGCGGTCACGGCACTCACAAGGATAAAGGCAGCCAACAACTTGCGTCCGATCGTCCATCCTTTGTTCATGTTCCTGCTCCGTTGCTCATGGGACCACGTAGTGTTCCGGCCGCCAGCCGCTGCCGGCACCGCCAAGCACGAGCAAGGTCTGCCCAATCGGCTCACGCGGACGCGCCGCGCGCTCATTCCTCATGGGGACGCATGCCCCCCCCCGCGAACCAGCGAGCCTGGTCCACGGCTCCCCCACATGATGTCGATTGAGCTATTCCGGCCCGTCTTCCAAGTCTATCCTGGAACCCCGCGTCCTATCCGTCGGCCCCGAAGCTGCGGGGGTTGAGCAAAGATAGGCCATTCTCGGCGCCCGGCCTCTCGATGAGGGCACAATCGGCATTATTGGGCGAAGCCTGCGGCCTCGCGCGCGTCCGCGGCGAAAACTACTGGGACGACGGCCTCATCGGATCTCCACGGGCGCGTCGCATGAGCTTCGGGACGATTGGAGGATGGCGCGCCGCAGACTACCATGACCCACATGCGCCTCGCTTCCTGGACATCCCATGGGCTATCGCTCGTTGGAGCCCTGTCGGTCGCCTGCACGGCCGCGACGATCGGCTGGCATTCAGCCGCCGATCTCGAGACGCTTTGGGACGAACCGATCGACCGAGCGATCGCCGCAGGGTTGCGAGACCATCCGCTCATCGGCGGGCAACCCGTGCTCGACCCCTCGCAAACGCGGCTACCGATGTATGTCAACGCAATCGCCAGTGCGATCAGCGGTCGGTCGGATTTGGCCTTCTCACGCGGCGTTAGCTTGTGCGCCGGAGCGATAACGGTGTTGGCCACGGCCCTTCTGGGTGCGAGGCTCTTCGGGCCGATGGCGGGATTCCTGGCGGCCTTGTTGCTGGGCCTATCGCCGTACTTCCTGGCCTACTCCCGCGTCGCCATGACTGAAGGCGACGTCTTCCTCGCCTGCTTCATGACGCTGGCCGTCTGGGCGTTCATGCGACACCTGGAGCGCCCGACGCCTGCGAACTGGCTCACGGCCGCGGTCCTTCTGGCGATGGCGCTCGGGGCCAAGGCGTTCGCCATCGTTCTGCTGCCGGTCTTCGCCGTCATGCTCTTCTCTGTGCCGCGACGCATCAGCCTAGAAGCGTCTGCCAAGCCGGGCGAGTGCAGGCGATTGCACAGACTGCTGGCAATCGACGCGACCGTTACGACCGGCGTCTGCGTGTCGGCTGCGTTCTCGCGACATGCTGCCGTCGCCGGCTGGGCCGTGCTGGCGCTGCTCTGGCTGGCGACCGTTGTCACGATCCTGCGAATGCGAACGCTCCCCTGGGGACGGCTCTCACGCCTTGTCGGGCTGGCAATCCTCGCCGGCACGACGTTCTGCGTGCTGATGCCGGTCCATCTCATCGAACCCGAGATCGTCCGGGAGTTCGGCCGACGGCTGCTGGGATGGCACGCCGATGTAGCCTCCATCTCGTTCGCTGACCATCTCCGGCTCTACAGCGGCATCCTCCTCATCAAAATGACCGTGCCCTTGGGCATCCTAACGGCGTGCGGGCTAGGCTATGGAATCGTCCGTGCTCGGCAGGAGACAGCCTGGCGCATCTGCGTGCTGACCTTCCTGCTCTTCGTCGCCGGGCTCTGCCTGCTGCCCTTGCGACAGAGCTTCTACCTGATGGGCGTCTATCCGCTTGTCGCCATCATCGCCGCCGGATTCGCCGTCTGCATCGGCCGCCGCCTCAGGAAGCTTGGCCAAGGAGGGCTGGCCGTCGGATGGGCCATCCTTCTCGCGTGCTCAGTCTCCTACCTAGGTTGGAATGTTTATCAGGCGTATCCGTATTTCAACCTATTCGGCTATGAGACGGTCGGCAACCGCTGGCTCGGGGCGGAGTCCCGCGGCTATCGCAACCTCATCCAAACACCCAGCGACGGCGTGGAATCGCTCATCCGTTGGATTACCGAGGATGGCCACGTTCGTCCAGGCAGCCGAGTCGTCAGCTTCCTCTGGGAGGACATGCCGGGGCCCGTCTGTTGCCGCCCCAACTCCCGTTCACGTTCGTCCGGCGAGGCTTGCAGCCCGATTGCGGGCTCGTGCCGCCGCCCCCATCGATCGAAGGAGCCGACTACGTGCTACTTCACATCAACAACTTCTTGGGTTACGGCGACCAGCCCCCGGACCGTCCGCCGCGGCAGGTGCTGAATGCCCGATTTGAGCCATTCTGCACCGTCCGCCGGGGTCCGATGGAGGTCGCTTGGGTCTACCGCCGCAAGTAACCGCCACGCGTCGCGCGCGACCAGACATCCAAACCGGGGGCGTCGGCATCGACGCGCCTCATGCTCGCGGGTCGCGTCGCCTCTGCCGGCAGGCCGTCGCTGCCGATTCACCCTCAACGAGCCGGCACGCCCGCGATGCCCGAAAACGCCTGAAAACATTGAGGATTCTCTTGTATTCGCCCTGCGGGCTCGTTAGATTTCGCGTCCGTTGGTCGTGGAGTTGCGGCCTGGAGGACTGGAGTCTTTCACAAAATCAAGGAGCCCAAAATGGCCAAAGCGAAAGTCATGAGTAAGTCAGCCCTGATCAGCCACCTCGCGGAGAGGAACGAACTGACCCGCAAGCAGGTCATCGCCTTCATGGATACGCTCGTCACCACCGCCTACAAGGAAGCCAGGAACGGCTTTACGTTGCCGGGCGTCGGCAAGCTGGTTCTGGTAAAGCGCAAGGCCCGCATGGGACGCAACCCGGCGACCGGCGAACAGATCAAGATTCCGGCCAAGACCGTCGTCCGCTTCCGTGTCGCCAAGGCGGCCAAGGACGCGATCCTCGGAGGAAGGAAGTAGCCGGCGAGGACGGGCCATGACGACCGCACCGACGCCTGAACAGGGTGACATGGCGGCGTCACCTGTCGGTCCGTCACGCCCAAATGCGAAACGTATCTAACAGCGCCATCGGCTGCGGGCTCGACGAATCACGATCCCGACGAAGCTGGGACAGCAAAGCCCACGGAACAAACGCCCGTGCGTGTTCAACGTTTCGGCAGCATCCGAAGCGCTGAGCACGCACACGTTCCGTGGGCTCTTCATTGGAACGTATCGCGTTCGCTCGTGGCGTCGACCCTGGCGCAGCCCGCCCGTGGCGGGTGGCTGACGCATGCGGAGACTGATCGCCGCTGGCGGAGTTGCCTCGCCCACGGGAGGCGACGCCACGTCCAAGCGAGAACCGCCCGGGACGACGGTCCTCACGCTCGCGTCGTATCGTCAAACCGACGGGAAAGAACGACGGCCGCGGCAAGTCGGCGCAGGTACGCCCGGCGGGATATCTCCACGGCGCCGAAGCGCCGCAGATGAGCCGTCTGGAACTGCACGTCGAGCAGCGTGAAGCCCCGCTGGTTCATCCGTTCGACGAGCGCAACGAGCGCGACTTTACTGGCGTCGCGCGCGCGATGGAACATGCTCTCGCCGAAGAAGGCCCCGCCGATCGCCACGCCGTAGAGCCCGCCGGCCAGGCTCCCCTGGGTCCACGACTCGACGCTGTGCGCCCAGCCGAGGCGGTGCAGCCGAACGTACGCAGCGACGATCTCCGGCGAGATCCAGGTGCCCTCGTCGCGATCGGCGCACGCACGGATCACCTCGTCAAAGGCGCTGTTCACGCGGACCTCAAACGTGCCGCTGCGACAGAGCTGCGCCAGCGTCTTGGAGGCATGAAAGCCGTCGAGCGGGATGATCGTCCGAGGGTCCGGCGAGAACCATTCGATCGTGCCTTCCACGTCCATCGGGAAGACGCCCTGCACGTAGGCGGAAATCAGTCGTTCAGGCGGCAATTTCCCGCCAACGGTCTCCTGCACGCGGCCGATGGCGACCGCCCGCGAACGCCCGATGCGTGATACTATTCCATCGAGGAA
>CAZERK010000305.1:0-4955 GCA_964514515.1 uncultured Planctomycetaceae bacterium | reverse complement strand
GAAGAACATCGTCGAGCCGCTGATGAACGCCGTCGGCGAGCCGCTTCAGGACTACCAGGTGCAACTGAAGTATGCCCGGGCGGACGAGGTCCGCACGGTCATCGAAGACTTCATGGGCAAATGGCGGAGCAGCCGGGGCAACAAGCCACAGGACGCCTTCACGATCACGGCGGACCCCAACACGAACATGTTGCTTCTCAATTGCTCGCCGAGCACGAAGGCCGTGTTCGACAAGCAACTGGCCCAGATGGACACGGAAGGCGGCATGGGGAAGCCGGAAGACTTCATCTACAAGGTGAAGTTCGCCCGGGCGTCGGAACTGGCCAACACGTTGAGCAACCAAATCCGCAGCACGCGGAAGACGATTCAAGGAAGGCTCCCCATCAGCGTGATCGGCGACGACGTGGCCAGCACGTTGATCATCACCGGGTCCCGTGCGGAGTACGACGTCCTGATGAAGACGGTCGAGGCGTTGGACGTGGAGGGCGCGGGCGGACGGTTCACGAAGGTGTTCAGCGTCAAGTACGTGGCGCCGTGGACGATGGCCTCCATCATCAGCCAGCAGTTCCAGAACCGGGCCAGCCGCAATCCCAACGACCAGGTAATGGCCAGCTTCGAGGACGGCACGCAGTCGATCATCGTGACGGCCAATCAGGAGAACATGGACCTCGTGGCGAAGCTGATCGCCGAGGCGGACGTTCCGCCGATGGGCGGCAAGAAGATTACCCAGTTCATCAAACTGGAAAACGCACGGGCGGACGCCTTGGCGAACGTGCTGAACCAGGCGCATCAGGCGGCCAATCCGAGGCGGCGCGACGGCACCTGGCAGGTTTCGTACGCCGCCGACATGAGCAGCAACCGGCTCGTCGTGACGGCGCCCGAGGACCAGTTCGCGGAGATCGAGGCGCGCATCGCGGAACTGGACGTCGAGGATACGGGCGGCCGGACGACGCGGTCCTTCGCCGTGAAGTATGCGGCGCCGTGGACCTTGGCGAACATCATCAACCAGTCGTTTCGCAGCGACAGCCGCAATCCGACCGACCAGGTCCTGGCCAGCTTTGAAGACGGCACGATGGCCATCGTCGTCACGGCCAACGAGCAGAAGATGAAGGAGGTCGAGCAGTTCATCCTCGAGGCGGACAAGCAGAATACGGGCGGCCTCAAGGAGACGCGGTTTCTTCAGATCAAGCATGCGCGAGCGGACGAGATGGCGCAGGCCATCAACACGGCCTTCCAGGCCAAGCCGGTGCCCAGCCGGACCGGAAACTGGCCGGTCACGGTGACGGCGGACGTCGCGTCCAACAACCTGATCGTGACGGCTCCGACGGACCTGTTCCCCGACGTCGAGCAGATGGTGACGGCGCTGGACGTGGCCCAGCAGGGCGAGAACGAGCGCGTCCGCCAAATCTTCAAGCTGACGTATGCTGATCCGGGGTCGGTCTTCAGCGCGATTACGGAGTCGTTCCGGCAGATCGGGCGCAATCCGTCGCCGCGGGACGCCGTGACGGCGACGCAGGACTGGTGGACGAACAGCATCATCGTCACCGCCTCGCGGGAGAACATCGAGAAGATCGCGCAGCTCGTCGAGGAGATGGACAAGCCCGGCGACCAGTTGCGAACGCAGAACATCATCGAACTCGCGAACACGAACGCGATGGACGTGGCCAACAGCCTGCAACAGATCTTCGATGCCGCCAATCGCGGGCGGCGCACGCAGGGCGGGTCGATGACCGTTCGGGCCATCGAAGGCACGACGAAGATCGCCGTGCTGGCCAACGCCGAGGAGCTGCGGCAGGTCAAGGAACTGATCAAGCAGATCGACGTGCAAGGCGGCCGGGCGGTCCATACCGTGACGATGCCCGAACTGGTCAGCGCCAAGAGCGTGGCGGACAACGTCAACAAGCTGTTCGGCTCGCAGAGCGGTCGGCGCGACGGTCCGACGGCGGAGTATCACGAACCGACCAATACGCTGCTCGTGTTCGCGACGGACGCGGAGTTCGAGAAGATCAACGAGCAGGTCATCAAGGTGTTGAGCGAGCAGCCGACAATCGGACTGCTCAAGATCTTCAAAATCCCGTTGCGGCACGCGCTGGCGGACGAGGTCGCCAAGACGCTGCAAGACTTCTTCGACAAGAAATCCGGCGTGCAGCGCGGCGGCGGCTCGCGACCGCCGTGGTGGGGCGGCGGCGAGACGGCGGCCAAACAGATCGAAAACCAGGTGACGATCATCGCCGAGCCGGCCAGCAACATGCTGATCGTGTATTGCACGGACACGACGAAGGAGATCATCGACGACCTGCTGCAGGACATCGATACCGACGAACCGCCCGGCGGCAAGAAGATCATGGAGATGGTCGTCCTCAAGTACATGGACGCCGCGGAGATGCTGGGCATCCTCACCGAGTATCTCAAGGTCTCCAAGCGGACGCCGGAGGACACGGGACGGCAGGCGTCGCCTTGGTGGTGGGATAGCCAGCAGACGAAGAGCGAGGAGAAGACCGTTCTGGCGGGCGATACGCGGTTGAAGGCTGTCGAGTCCATGAACGCGATCATCATCGTGGGCAAACCCGAGAGCGTGCAGGACGCGCTGGCGAAGATCAAGGAGTTGGACGTCGAGAACACGGAAGGCGCCGACGTGCCGCGGACCATCGCGCTCAAACATGCCAACGCGACCGAGATGGCCGACACGTTGGACCGCACGTTCAACGACCAGGCCCGCAACAAGGCCCGCGGCGCGAGCTACGTGCCGCCGACGATCGTGGCGGTGGAGGCGACGAACAGCCTGATCGTTCGCGCCAAGCCGTCGGACTACAACCTGATCGAGAAGATGGCGACGGGCCTGGACAGCGAGATGGCCGACGAGACCGGCGGCGTGCGGATTCTTCCCGTGCCGATCGGGCGCGGCGTCGAGGAGTTGGCCGAGATCGTCCAGCAGCAGATTAACGAGAACGAGAACAACAAGAAGTCGCTCAATAAGGACTATCGCCCCAGTCTGGTCAGCATCGGCGCCGACACGACGGCCAACGCCCTGTTGGTGGCGGCGTCGAAGGCTCAGTTTGAAGAGGTCAAGCGGCTGGTCGAAGAACTGGTTGCGATGGGGCCGGCCGGCGGCACGTCGCGGCGCGTCGTCAAGCTGAAGAACCTCTCTCCAGACAAGGCCAAGGAAATCATCGAGCAGATCAAGCAGGGCGGACAGGGCGGCAGCAGCGGAAGTCGGAGCAGCGGCCGGCGCTCGGGGAGCCCTCCGGGCGGCGGCGGTGGTCCGGGGCGTCGCGGCGACGCGAATTGGTCGCGCGATCACCGGTACGGCGGCGACAACGGCTGGCCGAGCGAGTCGGCTGGCAGCAACGGCCCGGTTCGACAAACGACCTGCGCGACGGCGCTGCCGATCCTGCTGCCCGAGATCGTGCTGGGCACGGCCATCGCCCAGACGTCGCCTGCTCAGACGGCGCCTCCCGCTCAGGCAACGCAACCGCCTCTGAAGGCGCAGAAGACTACGACGACGCAACCAGCTTCCAAGGAGCGAAAGCCCTCGACCACGCAACCGGCGGCCGAGCCCAAGACGTTCGTGATCAATCGGATTGAGAAGAAGCCGCAGAACGACGCTTCTGCCGCGAGAGCGCCAGCGGAAGAGGCTGCGGGGCCGGGATCGGTTCAGCCCGGAACACCGCCGGGAGGGGTGGGTGATGCCGCGAAACACCCGCGAGGAGCGGAGCCGCCTCGCCCTCGTGGCGCCGGCCCGCGACCCGATGGCGAACATGCCGCGCAGCCGCCTGATCACCGCGCGGGTCAGCCGAGACCGGTCCATGCCGCGGCCATGACGCCGGAGGAGCAAATCCGTGCGGCGACTCAGCCCGCCACGTCCGCCCAGCTTTCGGAAGACGCGCGAGAGGCGATTCATCGACGGCTGACGGGCGCCCCGGTGGAAATCGCCGAGGGCAGCTCCGACAGCATCATCATTGATGCCAACGATGAGGACATGGAAGTCATCATGTCCATCATCGAGATGCTGGACACGGCGATTCCCGAGAAGCGGATCGAGTACGTGAAGCTCAAGAACGCCCGGGCGACGGATTTGGCCAAGACTCTGATGGACGTGTTCGCGAAGATCGAGCAGAAGGGCGAACGGCAGGTGCGTCCCGAGGACAAGGTGGACGTCATCGCCGATCCCCGGACGAACGGTCTCTACATCGCCGCGACGCAGGAGAAGATGGAGCAGGTTCTGGCGCTCGTGGAGAAGAACGAGGGCGCCGCGGCGGAGATCGACAAGAACGTCCGCAGCTTCGTTTTCGCGAACCGGCGCGTGACGGAGGCGGGGGACGTTCTTCAGAAGATGGTGCAGTCCTACCTAAAGCAGCGCGGTTTGCCGACGGACCATATCAACGTCGAAGTCGACCCGCAGACGAACTCGGTCTTTGTGACGGGCGGCGAGTCTGATTTGATCTTCGTCGAGAAGATCATCCAGAATCTGGATGCAGAGTTGCCTGAAGAAGAAGAGCAGGCCGGGGGCGGGAAGCGGCCGATGGGCGAGGCGGACATCATGGTCGTTCCGCTGCGCGTGGCCAACGCCGACGAGTTGGGCAAGCTCCTGAACGAACTGCTCCAGAAGGCGGCGACGGGCGACACGCCCATGAAGGATTTTATTCGGCGGATGCGGCTGCTGGACGAGAACGGCGAACCGATCGCGCAGATCGACCTGAATCGGCCGATCGCCGTGTTCGGCGATCCCGACAGCAACGCGCTGATCATCGCCAGCAGTCGGGAAAACTGCCTGATTATGAAGGAGGTGGCCAAGGCGTTTGACAAGGAGCCGGCGCGGGCGGCCGTCGAACACGTCGTGATGCGGCTGGAGTTCGCCGACGCCAGCGAAGTCGCGGACCAGCTCGAGTCCGTTCTCCAGAACAGCGAAGAACTGACGCAACGGCCCGGCAAAGGCGACAAGTTCGGCCTGCCGG
>CAZERK010000304.1:0-4992 GCA_964514515.1 uncultured Planctomycetaceae bacterium | reverse complement strand
CGTCTTGCCGCCGAAGCCCATCGGACCGATTCCCAACTCGTTGATCTCACGATGGAGCTGCTTCTCGAGCGCGTCCAGGGCGGGATCCGGATTGGCGTCTCCCAAGGGCCTGAAGAGCTGCTCCTTGGCTTTGATGACGCCCGTCGAACGATCGCCACCGATGCCGACGCCGAGGATGCCGGGCGCGCAGCCCAGTCCCTGCGCCTTGTGCGCCGCGTCCAGCAGGGCCTTGCGAACGCCCTTGAGATCGCGCGAGGCCTCGAGCTCCGGCGAAGGGATGCTGTATTGAATGCCGCAGTTCTCGCAGCCGCCGCCCTTGAGCATGAGCCCAATCCTGAGTTCGTCGCGGTCCCATTCTTCAAAGTGCACCGTCGGAAAATCCACGCCGGTGTTGTCGCCCGAGTTCTTGCCCGACAGGGCCTCGACGGCGTTGGGGCGAAGGTAGGCCTGCTGCGTGGCCGTCCGCACCGCCGCGCGGATTTGTTCGCGGAGCTTCCGTTGCGACATGCCTTCGGGATGCCAGACGTAGAAGATCGGCGTGCCCGTGTCCTGGCAGATCGGCCGGCCCGTCTCGCGGGACAGGCGGATGTTCTCCAGAACCGTCTCCAGCGCGCCTTGGGCCGCCGAGCCCGGCTTCTCCTGCGAGACCGCCGTTTGCAGGGCCTGCTCCACGTCGGGCGCGAGGTCCGTCGAGGTCGACTTGATCAACTCAACCAGATGTTCCGTGATGTCTTGCATAAGATGTCCTCTCATGCTCGCGTTTCGGGTGACTTTGGGCCCTGAGGCCGTCCGTCGTCAAGGGGCGGCTGCTCAGGCAGTCGAGGAAACAGCGGACTGTCCCTTGGAGTCCGCGCACCAAGCGTGCAATTCCGTCGATGCGAAGCTCAGCCGCGCCTGCCTCCGTCATCGCGGGGTCTGCGTTTGTTCTTCTTCTCGCAAGTCCCGCGTCAGTTGCTCCAATTTGTCCGCCAGCGGCGAACGATAAGGGTCGTTCGAATGGATTGTAGGGAGCAGCCTCTGCAATGCCCGTGCCGCCTCCGATCTCCGGTCCAGCTCCAGTAGGACCGTGACGTAGGTGTCGATGAAATCTCCCTGCCCTGGGGACAAGGCGATCGCTTCTTCCGCGTAGCGGAGGGCGGCAGACAAGTCCCGCGAGGCAGGCGACTTCGGCGGCTCGGCTGCCTCGGCTCGCTCGGTTGGCTCCGCTGGCACGATTGGTTCTGGTAGCCCGGCTGACTCCGTTGGTTCCGCGGACTCGGCCGACTCCGCGGCGCCGGCCTGTCCAGATGATGACGACGGTCCCGCCGTCACCATGTACCAAGCCAGGTTGTTTCGGGCGACGGCGGCGCTTGGATTGCGATCAGCACAGCGCCGCAGGATTTCGATGGCCGTCAAGCTGTCGCCGCGAGACATCGAGATGTCCGCGGCGGCCACCGCTGCCTGTTCGTGCCCGATCCCGCCCAAGCCGAACGACCGCGTCAGGTCCGCCCAGGACTCGTCCGGTCGACCGGACTGCCAATAGGCCAAACCGGCGATCCGCCACGCCGTTGCGTACTCAGGGAGAATCTCGACGGCTTTCTCGGCGTAGTAGATCGCTCGATCGTACGCCTTGGCGTTCAAGGCGTCCGTGGCGGCCGCTCCCCACAATCGGCAGGAGCGAGGATTGTTAAGGAGGTCCGCCCAGTTCAGCGTCGCGTCATCGCGCCAATCACGGCTTCGCTGGATCGTGAGCGCGGTCCCGAGCACGACGACGCCCAAGACAAGTACGGACAGACCCGTCAAGCCCGCCACGGCGACGCGCCGCGCGGGCCTGGCGCGCAGCCAACCCGCCAACGCTGCGACGAACGCGCCGATAAGCAGGCAGAATCCGACGCTCGGCAGGTAGAGGTACCGTTCGGCGAAGATCGTTCCAATAACGATATACGTGTTGGATACGATGCTGTACGTAACGAGGACGAAGCCTGCGGCAAAGAAGGCCTGCCTTCCGCGACGCCAGGAGACGTGCCCAATCGCCGCAAACGCGAATAACCAGAGCGCGCCCCAGACGAGCCGGACGTCGCTCCATCGTCTGACCGGCTCGATGCTCGCGTAGGAGTAGTCCCAACTCAACGGCCAGGGCCGGACGAGCAGCCGCATCGCTTGGCCGAAGACCGCGAGCGGCGTTCCCCACCGCCACAAGAAGCGACTGTCTCCGAAGGCCGGGCCGCCGTGCGCGTCGATACGCACGCCGTCCGCTTGGACGGTTGCGTCGTTCGTCTTGGCGGGTGCGCCGTCAGCGCTGGCCGTTGCATCGTTTGCGTCGCGTGTTGCATCGTTTGGGCAGGCGGCTCCGTCGTACGCGTGGGCGATCACGTTGTCCGCGAAGGAGATTCCTCCTGGAGGTCGTCCCGTCGTGCCCAAAACCGCCCAACGGGCAACGAGGCAACCTCCCAGCACGAGCCCCATCGGCAGATAGCAGCGGATCAGCCGCCGCCGCCATCGGCGTGCCGACGCCCCCGTCTCGCCGCGCCGGACGCGAGCAAGGTCCAGGAGGACGACGACGCCGGCGAGCGTCACGGCGTTTTCCTTGAAGAGGATCGCCGCGAGGAAGGAAGCCGCAGCGCCGATCGGCAGCCATCGGAAGCCGCGACGAGACAGGGCGGGCGCCTCGCCGGATGCCGCTTTCGACGGCGCCGGTCGCTCTCCGCTCAAGGCCGGTTCCAGCTTGCCATGATCTGACGGACGGCAAGCCGCTGCGCAGGTCTCTTGGTCACGGTCCCGCAGCCAGCCGGCAATCGCCAACAGCCCGAAGAACGCGGCGCTCAACTCCGCCCGATCCACGATCGCGTTCAGCGGCGCAGTATGGATCGGATGAACGGCAAAGACGGCCGCCGCCGCCATCGCCGCCCAGAACGAGCCAATCAGCCGCAGCGCCAGACAGAACAGGAGATAGCAGACGCCGACGTGCAGCAGGAGGTTCGGCAGTCGAAAGGCCCACGGTTCGTGGCTGATGGCCCAGTTGGCCACGAAGCTGAGCGTCGTCAGCGGACGGTACAGCTTGTTGCCGACGGCTTCGGGCCAGTACTCCTTGCTGAACGATTCCCAGACGCGCCCGTGCTGTACGCGCGGATCGCCGGCGATGACGGCCTTGTCGTCCAGCACGAAGCCGTTGCCCAGCGACTCGCCAAAGGCGACGACGCCGAGCCCGGCCAGGAGCACGGCGGCCAGCAGATGCTGCCGGCTGCATCCCGAAGCTGACAGACGCCGCTCCCGCTTCGCAACCTGCTCCGACATCGCAACCCGTTCCAACCTCGCGTTCCGTGTCAGACCGAATCCAGTTCGAATGTGCCGAACGGTTGTCTCAGCCGGTCCCGCGTTGGTTCAGCTCGCTGCCACCCGCCGGCCACGGCTGGCGGCTCTCCTGCTTCGCGCCTTCGCCCGAGCGCGCAGGCACGAGGAAACTGTGCCCTTCGCGTTACTCCATCGGTCGCGCAAAGGGGAAAACCTCGACGGGGTGGGCCAGCCGCAGATAGTCCTCCACCTTCATGATGATCGAGTCCGTCAGGCTGCCGGCGTTGAAGGCGATGCGGTCGTTGGCCGGGATCGATTCGTCGAGATACAGATCGAACGGCAGGATCGGTCGTCCGAACGGCGGCACGGAGCCTGGCGTCAGACCGGTCAACTCCTTCAACTCTGCGGCCGTCGCGAATCGAGCGTGCTTGATGCCGAAATGATGCCGCACCGCCGTGTTGTCCATCCGCAGGGCCGCGCTCATCACGAACAGGCGGAACGCCTCCTCCGTCTTCACGAGCAGGGCCTTGCCGCCGCTTCGCGTGCTCTCGCCCCGTGCCCGCGCGGATTCTTCCGACGTGTGCGTCGGCTCATGCTGGATCGCCCGATATTGAATTCTGTTCTGATCCAGCATCTCGCGAATCGCATGATAGACGTCCATCAGCCGCCCACCTCCGCAGCGGAGCTTACCGCGACGGTCCGCCTGCGTCATGCGGCGCGCCTCCCAGATCGGACCTTGCGGCACGGCGCCGGCGATTCCAATGACATGGCCGCGTTCCATTGTCAACCTATGGCGAAGCCTTGCACTGCGAACACGGCGCACCGGGTTCACAGAACCCGGTTCTGACGTGCGCAGAGCACGCTTCGACGTTCCAGACCCCGATTCCGATGTTCCCAGAACCGGGCTCGGCCGGTCGCGAACCCAGATTCTGATGAGCAGCCGGCACGGTTGCTGGGCCGGGGTCGACTTCCCGGCGGCTTTCCGTTAGGCTAGATCACGGCTGGCAAGGGACGCCGGGCTGTGGCTCGCCCACGTTGCGGAAGGATGTTCAGGAACGTTATCGAACCGGCGCGGAAGCCAGTCGCCAGGAACCCATCTTTGCTCTTTGACGACCTCCGCCCCCATAGATAAACAGACAACGCCATCTGCCGATGACACGAAGTGAGGTTTGCGGTGCTGGTGCCCCACGGCAGATGGTCGCCCCTCCATGCATAACCGCGAGAGACACAAACCATGGATTCTTTGAACGACTCGGCCCGAGAGAAGTCCGGCCAGGATGCCGGCATGACGTCTGAACCTGCAACCCCGCTGTCGAACCCGCCTGCCGCGGCCCCGCAGGAGTCGGCCGCTTCATCAGGCGAGGACGGACCTGCGCCGCACAAGCAGATGCCTGCGGCGTCGCAGGGCGGTCCTTCGCAGTCGGCGACTCCGGGACCGTTGCCATCCGGGCCGCAGTTGTCGAAGGGACCCTCGCCTGCCGAGTTGGCGGCGGACCTTGGACAGATCGATGACAGGACGCTCGACCGGGCCGTGGAAGAGGCGATGGGCGGTTTGACGGAGGCGGATCTCACCGCCGGCGGCCCTCCGACGCCGCAGTTCGATCAGCTCTCGCCGGGCGACCTCGTCACCGGCCGCGTCGCGAACGTCGGATCGGACGACGTGTTGATCGATTTCGACGGCAAGAGCCTCGGCGCGATGCCGCTCGCCGAGATGGGCAAGGA
>CAZERK010000303.1:3352-5013 GCA_964514515.1 uncultured Planctomycetaceae bacterium | reverse complement strand
TCGACGTCAGTTGAGTCAGCGAGGACAACGCGCTGAGGGCCGTCTGTTGCGACTGGAGCTTGGCGAGGACGGTCTCCATCGCCGCGTACTGAGCCAGCAGACGTTCTCGATAACTCTCCAGGAGTTTCTCCTGTTGGGCGATGCGTTCGCTCAACAGGTCCTCCGACGCCTGGATCGCCTCTTCGCTGTTTGGGATGACGCCGGTCTCTTCGTCCGTCAGGCGTTTCATCTCGTCCTGGATGAGCGTTCCCAGTCCCGTCTCCTCGGTCGTGAACAGGGCCTCGACGCCTTCCGGGTCGTTCTCCAGGTACCTTCGGAGCTTGTCTTCGTCCAGCTTCAGGCTGGACGAGGAGAAGGTGATGCCGATCGAACTGAGTCGGTTGAACTGCGTACCGCTGCCGGCGACTTGCTTGTTGACGAGATTGACCAACGCTTGGCGCACGGTTCGCGCCGTGGAGTCGCCGGTCAGGATGGACCGTTCTTCCGCCTCCGCGTCGTAGCTGGTCAGTTTGTCGATCGTGCTCAACGCCATGTTGAACGCAGCGACGAAGTTGGACAGGCCGCTGACGATTCCGTCAGGGGCCTTGGACACGGTGACCGTTACGGGCTGGTCGCTCGTTCCCACCAGTTCCAGCCGCACGCCGGGAATCACGTCGGTCAGCGTGTTGGACGCGCTGGTCAGGAGCAGCGGGTTTTCCGCGTCCGGCGGCCCCAATAGAACGGCGGCGTCCCGAGCCTCCGACAACGTTTGAAACGAAACGCCCGTCTGCCCCGGATCGATGGCCATCGCTCCTTCTCGGCCGGACGTCGAACTCGTCAGGCTCAGGCGGTAGGGCCGGCTCGCGGAGCCGTCATGGATAATGGCGGCGTTGACGGCGGCCCCGCTGGCGCGAATCTTGCTCAGCACGTCTTCCAGCGTGTCGTCGCCATTGATCGTGACGCGCCTCTCCAACGACCCGTCGATTGTTGTCTCGCCGTCCTCAGCCGTCCCCAGAATGTTCAACGCCTTGGCGGTCGTCCCGCCTTCCTCCGTGACCTTCATCGCGAGCGTACCGCCGGCGTTATCCTCCAGCAGCAGGCCGTCGCCCGTGTCGTTGATGCGGGCCTTCACGTTGATGCCGCGGGAGTTGATTTCGCTGATGACGTCTTGCAGGGTGCGCTCGTTGCCCTGCGTCAGATCCACGATGGCGAAGGCCCCCGCGCTGTTCGTGATGCGGAACTTGCCGGCCGGCACGCCGCCGTTGAACGATGACAGCAACGAGTTCGTGGAGACGTACTGACGTTGAAGGTTGCCGCTGGATACCGCACCGGCATCGTCGTCGAAGACGATATGCAGGTCCTCGGCGGTGGAGCCCGACACGTCGCTCACGATCAGGTTCCCCGTACCGTTGCTCGTGTCGCGCAGCTCGATACCCAAGCCGGACGAAGAAACCGAGGCGACGATGCCTACCGAGGCCGCGTTGATGCGATCGAGCACGTCGGCGAGCGACTGGGCGCCGGTCAGGTCAACCGTCGTCGTGCTGCCTGCACGATCCGTCAACTCGATCACGCCGACGTTGACGCCGGTGCCGCCGTTGAGCGAACGCAGCAGGACCGTGTTCAGGCCAGCCAGAAGCCTCCGGCCCTCAATCTCGCCGGAAATCCCCTGCTGCAGAATGCCG
>CAZERK010000303.1:0-3342 GCA_964514515.1 uncultured Planctomycetaceae bacterium | reverse complement strand
CGTCCGCCGCCTTCGAACCGTTCAGGGCCGTGACTTCGAACGTCGCCGTGCCGCTCGTCGCGTCGGCCAGCGAGACGCCCAAACCGTCCTCGCTGATGGACGCCACGAGCTTGCCCGCGTTGTCCGGGTGCGCGTTGATCAAACGCACGACGTCGCCCACGGTCTGGATGAACAGCACGTCGGTCCCGTCGATGGAGCCGGTGCTCGACGTTCCGGCGATGCCGAGGGCCTGCGCGGTCGTTCCGTCGTCCACCTCCTCGATCTTCGTCTCGTAGCTGCCCGTGGACGCATCGGTGACGACCAAGCCGCCGCCTTTGAAGCTCACCGTCATATTTACGCCGGCTGACTCGATGGCAGCCTTGACGTCGCCGATCGTCTCGGCTGAGGACAGATCGACGATGGCGCTCTGGCCTGCACGGTTGCTGAGCTTGACGGAGCCGGCCGGCACGCCTGTCCCGTGGTTCAGCACGGAGAGCGGCGTATCGACGTTGAGGTACTCGGACAAATCGAACTCGAGCACCGTGCCGTCGGCGAGCGAAACGGCGAAGTCCTTCTGACTGTTCAGGCGACGAATGCCGTTGCCGTCGTTGAGATCATCCAGCGCGGTGTCCGACGACAGCCCAACCAGGTCGACGCCGATCATCGCATCCGCCGCGATGCTTCCCAGAAGGCCTAAGTCAGCCGCCGTATGGCCGACTCCGACGTCAGCGACGACCAGGTTGCCGCTGCCGCCGCTTTGATCCTCCAGGACCAGATGATCGCCTTCGCGCCGGGCGGCGACCTGTGCGGCGGTCTGCGTGTTGATGGCCTTGAGGACGTCGTCGACGGTCGTCGCCGTTCGCAGGTCGATCTCGGCCGTTCCGCCTGCACGGTCCGTCACGCGGATCTTCCCCGATCGCACGCCGGCGCCGCCGTTGAGCGACGCCAATTGGGTGGACCGGTTCACGTAGGCATCGGCCGCTTCGATCGTGATCGTCCCGGCGCCGACGGGGGTCGCGTTCCGCGTCGCGAAGCCGC
Organism: uncultured Planctomycetaceae bacterium; assembly: GCA_964514515.1. GTDB lineage: Bacteria > Planctomycetota > Phycisphaerae > UBA1845 > UTPLA1 > CAZERK01. The sequence continues at coordinate 2,325 of CAZERK010000303.1, read as the reverse complement.
TGGAGATGAGATGCTGCGTCGAGGCGAGGTTGCGCACCGTGAACGTGTACTGGCCGACCGACGCGCCCGCGCTGGCGGTCGCCACGACGGCCGACTCGTTGGAGCTAGTGGCTTGCCGCGTCTGGAAGAAGTCCGAACTACTGAACCGTGAGGCGGCGTTCTGGATGGCCAGAATCTGCGCTGAAATTTGAAACAGGGCGGTCCGCCGAGCCGTCAACACGGTGAGGCGGTTCTCCAACAGCGTGATCGGACGCCGCTGAATACTGACGAGGGCATCCACGAGATCGTTGATGGGCAAGCCTGAGATCAGGCCCACGCCGCTCGTAATCGTTGACACGATGAGAACCTCCCATGCTCCGGCTGACGAACTGCGAATCGCATCGTGGCGTCCATGAACGCAGCCGTCGATGCCGCTGGAATGGCAGGGCGGTGCGAGGACGCTGTTATTGCTCTTTTGAAAACCCGTGGCGTCGGCCCCCTGCGGCCGACGGGGAACACGAAGAACTCAGCGTATGGTCAACTCGTACGTAGCTCTGCTCCCAATCCCGGGGGCTTTTCAACAGAGCAGAACGGCATCATGGCCTCAGAAAGCAGGCCGACACGGAGATCGGCCGCTCCTGTCGCGAGAAACGCGATGCTCGATGCGTCTCAATGTCGTTTGGATCGCGCGGCGCGTTCCTGAGTCTGCTCCTGAGCCTCCTGCACGGCATTCGCAATCGCTGCGGCATCGCGGTCTTCTGCGTCGTCAACGCTCACCGCTCGGAAGCGCTTGCGACCGTCCACGTAGCACGTCAGGACGAGCCCGCTCTTGCGGCAGTCCGTCTGGTCTGAACTTGTCGTCCACATGGCCCATCCCTAGGCGGCGATCGAGACAGGTCCAACCGCTGCTCGCGGCCGAACACCTTAGTTATCGGTTAGCGATCTTGGCATCTTCCGTCGACGCGGCGATCCGGAGCGGTTCTTGCACAGCAGCGGCAACCTGGGGGCGGAGCCCTCATCGCCCAACGAAGAGGGAGCGAGTCGCGCGGGCGGCTCGCTCCCTTGGATTTTTGTGAGTCTCAGTACTACCGGCTGAGCCTACGGCTCTATCCCAGCAGTGACAGCACGATCTGCGGCGCGGAGTTGGCGATCGACAACATCTGCGTCGTCGATTGCAGGATGATCTGAGCGCGCGTCAGGTTCGACACCTCTTCCGCGTAGTCCGTGTCGCGGATGACTGACTCCGACGCCGTCACGTTCTCCAGGGCCGTCCGCAGGCTGTTTAGGTTGGTTTCGATCTGGTTAGCCTGGAATCCGCCCAATCGACCGCTGAGCTCCGCCACCTGCGAGATGGCCAGGTTCACGATCTGCTCGGCGGTCGGGTGGTTGTCTACGTCGCTGATCTCGTTGGTGCCGCCCGTCGTCAGCGTGTTCAGATAGCCGTAGACGCTGTTCCCCAGATTGCTCGTGGTGATCGACGGGATGCCCACGCTGACCAGGCCGTTGCTGTTGACCTCCGGACCGATCTGGAAGTTGGCGCCGCCGCCGGTGATCGTGAAGGTCGTCGACCCGATCGCGGTTCCGAAGGAGTTCGTGAGCTCCGCCACGAGGTCCAGCCCGTTCGTGCGGATCTTCGCGAGCAGGCCCGTGACGGTCGCCGCCTGCCCGTTGAAGAGCACGCTGGCGTCCACGCCGCGATCCTCGTAGTCGCCCTGGTCGCCCGGCACCACGTCGAACGAGCCGCTGATGGCGCGGATGGAGACGAACTGGTCGCTGCCGTATTGCGTGCTGTTGAAGGAGATGCCGCCGGCGCTGGCGGTCGCCGACACGCCGGTGAGCGTCTTGAAGCTCGCCACGGTATTGGCGATCGTGCTGATCGACGTGCTGCCGGTGAACGTGAAGATCTCCGTCCCGAGACTGCCGCGGACCTCGATCGTCACGTTGTTGCTCTGCGACAGGTGGCCGGACGCAGAAAGACCGATGTCGCCGCCCAAACCGATCGTGATGGCGGCCGTCTCCGCGGAGTTGGTCACCTGCACGGTGACAGGCTGCGTCGAGCCAGCCGGCACGCGTGCGCCGTACACCTGCAACCGGCCGATCTTCGTCGAACTCAGGCCGTTGACGGTGTAGCCCAACTCGCCGTTCAACAGCTTCTTGCCGTTGAACTGCGTGGAGTTGGCCACGCGATTGATGCTCTCCAACAGCGAGTCCACCTGCAACTGGTTCGCTTGAATCTCCTCGGTGGACAACGCGCCGGAGTTGCTCGTCGTGTTGATGAGCCCCTTGATCTCCAGCAGCATCTTGGAGACTTCGGCCAGGGCCGCGTCCGCCGTGGAGATCACGTTG
>CAZERK010000302.1:0-5019 GCA_964514515.1 uncultured Planctomycetaceae bacterium | reverse complement strand
GCATCGGCGTCTTGGCATTTCCCGTTGATCCGGCCCGCGTGACACGATTGCGCCCGGCCTGCTTGGACACGTAGAGCGCACTATCGGCGGCGCTCAACAGTTCGTCCACGCTTTGCGTCTCAGGAACTCGTTGCGCGACGCCCAGGCTGACGGTCACCTTCAACTCGCAACCGCCGAAGAGCAGACTACTTTCCTCCACCGCCGCCCGCAGGTGCTCAGCGCACGTGGCCGCGCCGTCTACGCCCACGTTGGGGCACAGGACAAGAAATTCTTCTCCGCCGATGCGGCAAACGATGTCGGTCTCACGCACGTTCGCCTCTAGGGTCGCCGCCGTCTCGCGAAGGACCGCGTCACCGGTCGCGTGGCCGTGGGTGTCGTTGAACCTCTTGAAGTGATCGATATCCAACATGATGCACGAGAATGGCTGCTCGTAGCGGTCTGCCGTGCCCCAGAGTTGCTTCAACCGATTTATGGCTTCCCGTCGATTCAGCAACCCCGTCAACTCGTCGGTCGTCGCCATGCGTTTGAGCTTGTTGTTGGCCATCGCCAGTTTCTCGTTGGCCATGGCCATTTCGGCGTTCAGGCGATGAATCTCGCGGGTCCGCTTGGCGAGATCCGCTTCCAAACGAGCGATGTGCTCGCCCGCGCGAAGCCGTGCCATCAGCTCCGGCTTCCCGACGGGCTTAATCAAGAAGTCATCGGCGCCAGCGTCGAACGCCTCGACGACGTGTTCGAGCGACGAGTGCGACGTGAGCATGATGACGTAGATGAAGCGGATGCCTTCGTGGCTGCGGAGCATGCGACACAATGCGATGCCGTCCATCTCCGGCATCATCCAGTCCGTGATGATGATGGGGGGCTCCTCCGCCAAGACGATGCGCAGGGCGTCCTGGCCGTTCGTCGCCACGAGCACCTCGCGGTTGGCTTCGCCGAGGTACTTTTTCAGTAGGCGCAGAATGGCCGGGTCGTCATCAACGATCAGGACCTTCTCCTGCATTACAGGGCTTTCCCCCTCACCGGGTCGCCTTCGCACGCTCGCACAGGCGGGTCAACTGCTGCACATGCGCGGTCAGCTTCTTGACATCTCGATGCGTCTTGCCGGCTTCCTCGACGACCTTCGCCGCGTCGGTGATCGTGGAGAAGCCATAGCCGCCCGCGGCGCCCTTCAGTTGGTGAGCCAGCCGAACCAGCGCATCAAAGTCGTTCCGGGTCAGCGACTGCTGGATCGCACGAACACGATCCGGTAACTCTGCAACGAACATGTCGACCAACTCCGCCATCTCGGGGTCGCCCGCGAACTCGCTGACTACAGGGGCTTCGGTGTTTTCTACCACGTTCGTCATGATCACACCTCCTTCGCTAGGCAGACTATCGGCGCTTTCGGCGTACAGGTTTCCGGCTCTTGCCACAAAAACAGAGTTCCCTCAGTCGAAATATTCGAGGGCGATCCGGGGAATGCCCTGCTCGCTTGCAGAGGATCAGGGCACCGTCGACTTGAGAATCTTATCGGCCTGTTCTGAACGATAGGCGCGGAGCTGATCGCGCAGTTCCAGCCTCTTGCATGCGAGGATGTCGACCGCGAGCAGCCCGGCGTTGGCTGCGCCGGTCTTGCCGATGGAGACGGTCGCGACGTGGATGCCCGCGGGCATTTGTACGGTTGAAAGCAGCGAATCCAGACCTTGAAGCACCTGATTCTCCACGGGGACGCCGATGACCGGCAAGACGGTCTGAGCCGCCACGGCGCCCGCGAGGTGGGCGGCGCCGCCCGCCCCGGCGATGAGGACCTCGATCCCTCGCCGCTCAGCCGCCGACGCGTACTCCGCCGTCTGCTGCGGTGTGCGATGTGCGGACAGCACGCGGCATTCGTGCGGAATCGAGAACTGGGTCAGCACCTCGACCGCATGCAACATCGTCGGCCAGTCTGACCGGCTTCCCATGATGACCGCGACCAAAGGAGGGCTGCTTTCATTGCTCATGCGGCTCTCATCCTCTCAAGCGATCCGGCTGTCACAAGACGGTTGGGATGACAGTCGGTCCTGATTGTCTCCCGCAGGGGAACGCATGAAACGCCCTGCCGGACCGGGCGTCTTCACGGCTGTACGAACCCGGTCGCGATTGCCCGTGGGCGCTCCGTGGCGACCGGCATTCTAAGGGCCTTGCGCGCGCTTTGCACCGGCGTCGTTTGACACAAGCGGCGACGGCCCGTACAAGGTCCGCCCGTGTGGCGATACGTCATCGCGGCTGCGATCCTGGTCGGCTTGGCGGCGGTATCCATCGGGTGGTCCCGCTATCAGCTCCGCCGTCGCTATGATCGGGCGATGCGGCTTTGGCTGTCGGCCTCGCCCGGCGATCGGGTGGAGGCCATGACGCCCCTTCTACAGCGTCCGGAGACGGATGGGGCCGCTTGGTTCTTGCACGGCTGCACGCTTCTCCAGGCGTATCGGACGAAGGAGGCGGCTCGGGCTTTCGGCATGTCGCACCACGCGGACTGCGAGATCGAGACGGCGGCCCTGTTGAGTTTCGCCTGTCTGAAGTCGGCCGATGGCGAGGATCCGCGAATTGTGGAGCAGATCATCGCGACGTGGCATCAGATGAAGCGGCCGGAAATGACGCGACGGCGTGCCGACAGGCTTCTGCTGGACTGCTTGGCGTCAGTCTCACCCGTCCCGCCTGGCATGTCGCCGTTGGGGCGACTGGCCTGGTTGGTCCTCGGCCCATCCCTCCGCGGACGAATCGAGCAGGCCCTGGAGGACACCGGGCGATGGCCGGAACTGAAGCTCCAGGCCGCGGCATCGGTGGAGGCAGTCCGCGATACACGCAGGACAACGTGAGGCAGCCGCGCAGCCTCCCATCACGAATGGGGGGCACCTGGTAGGCTCATATCTTGCAGCGGTTGCTCCTCGCCCTGCTCCCTGGAGAGGGCGTTGGCATCCGGTGGTCGCAGCACCGAGTTCACGAAACCCGGCTCCGACGTTCACGGCTCCTGACGGATGGCCAAACGACGCAGACAAGGTGAGCGCCCTCGCCCCGCCCCCCCGAGCCCCGGGTCGGCGAAGCCCGCGACCGGCAACGTCAAGACGACGTCCGGCAACCTCATCACGAGCGTCGGCGGCGCAGGACTGACTGCGGCGTGCGTTCTTCTGCTGGTCATCGCGGGCGCGGCGGTCTATGCCAACTCGATTCATGGCGCTTTTGTCTTCGACGACCAGTCGAACATCGTGCGCGAAGACGTCATCCGGCGCCTCTGGCCTGTCTGGCCGCTGCTCAGGACGCGACGCCCTCTGGTGGACCTGACGCTCGCCGTGAATTACGCCATCAGCGGTCTGGAAACCTGGAGCTATCACCTATTCAACATCGCCGTTCACGTCGTGGCAGGGATGGTCCTCTTCGGCGTCCTGCGGCGGACGCTCCGACGGATCGCCCACGCTCTGCAGCGCGAGATTGAGACAACCGGCTGGGCGGCCATCGTCGCAATCCTCTGGCTGATTCACCCCCTTCAGACCCAATGCGTGACCTACGTCGTCCAACGGGGCGAATCGATGATGGGCCTGTTCTACCTGCTCACCCTGTACTGCTTCATCCGCGGCCTCGATTCGCGTCGCGTCGCGCGATGGCACGTCGGCGCCGTCCTTTGCTGTGCGGCCGGCATGGCCTGCAAGGGCGTCATGGTGACAGCGCCGTTTCTGGTTCTCCTTTACGACCGTGCCTTCGCGTCGGGCTCGCTCGTGGAGGCGTTGAGACGCCGGGCGCCGCTGTACGCAGGTTTGGTGGCGACTTGGCTGGTCCTTGTCGCGGTGGGCGTCGCCCCAGGCGTGTTGAATCCCCATCACGCGGGCCCTGCGACCGTCGGTTTCGCCTACAAGGGCACCTCGCCGGTGGCGTACCTCGCAACGCAGCCCGGCGTGATCCTCCATTATCTTCGTTTGGTGGTTGTTCCTGTCGGGTTCTGTCTGGATTACGGCTGGCCGGTGGCGAGCAAGGCGACGGACGTGATCCTCCCCGCGGCAGTGATCGGATGCATGCTGATCGCGACAGTCTGGGCGGCCTGGCGGCGTCACCCGTTGGGCTTCGCGGGCGCTTGGTTCTTCGGCATTCTCGCCCCCACGTCGAGCTTCATCCCAATCAAGGACGCTGCCTTCGAGCATCGGATGTATCTGTCGCTGGCTGGGATCGTCGTGGTCGTCACGGCGTTTGCGGTTCGGCTGGGCGGTCGGGCGATGGACCGCCTGGGCGGCGGTCGCAGAACCCGCACGGTCCTGGCCGCATCGTGTGCGGTCGTCGCCTCCGTTCTTCTGGGCTACGGCACGATTCAACGTAACAACGACTATGCGAGCGAGATCACGATGTGGCGCGACGTCGTGGCAAAGCGGCCCGACAACGCTCGCGCGCAGAACAACTTGGGCGATTGCCTCGTGACCGCCGGCAGGATCGCCGAAGGGCTGCCCTATCTTGCCGAGGCCGTGCGGCTGCAGCCGCGGTATTTCAGGGCCTGGTACAACTACGGCAGCGCGTACCTGCTGCTGAGGGAGAACGAGAAGGCGATCGCGGCATTCGAGACCGCGCTTGATATCGACTCAGACCCGCACGAGGCCAAGTTCTTCACGAACTACGGCGTCGCGCTGGAGCGTCTCGGCCGCGATGCCGACGCGGTGGCCCAATTCCGCAAGGCCATCGCGGTCGACCCCCATTTCTCCAAGGCCCACTACAACCTCGCCAACCGCCTGCGCAAGGCCGGCGAGTTTGACGAGGCCATCACGGCCTACGAGGCGGCCATACGAGAACAGCCCGACATGACGGAAGCGCACATCAACCTGGGGTTGACCCTGCGGCGAGCGAACCGGCTGGACGAAGCCATCGAACAGTACAACATCGCCCTGGAACAGGCCGTGCGCAACAAGGACGCCGCGCTCGAGGCCAAGGTGCATCTCAATCTCGGAGTCCTCTATTCGACGGCCGGCAACCTGGATTCGGCCATTCGGGAATACGAGGAGACGCTCCGCATCTCGCCCGACGACGCGG
>CAZERK010000301.1:3184-5021 GCA_964514515.1 uncultured Planctomycetaceae bacterium | reverse complement strand
GGCGGTTTTCGCCCTTTGGACGACGATTATCGTGGCATCGCTTGTCTGGAACATCCGAAGCCCGCTCGAGGGAACCACGGCGACCACGCACAGCCGCACGCCCGGCTCGGCGCGCGTGACGCTCGGGAGGGGCGATTCGGGACGGGCTTCGTTGCGCACCTTGCGCCGCAGCCGGCGAGCACCTGCGACGACGGCATTCCGCAAGACGCCCGGGCCTGTATGCCGCAGACCGCGAGATCGAGCGAATCCGATCACGCCCGTGCCCAGGTGGCCGTGCTTTCCAGGCGTGCTCGGCTTAATCGTCGGCGTCGTTGTATTCAGCGCACGATCGTCCTGCCGGATCGAAGCCGCCGCACCACTCTCCGCGCCGGTCGGCAAGGCCGACACGCACGGCCTGTCGGACGAGGCGATTAACCGCTTGGTGGCCCAGGCCCTGAATTCCTCGGCCGAGGCGCTACTCGTGACCGACACCGAGTGTCGAATCCTCACGGTCAATCCCGCCTTCACGAAGACGACCGGCTACACGGCCAAGGAGGCGATCGGCCAAACGCCGCGAATTCTCCAGAGCGGCCAGCACCCACCGGAGTTCTACGAGCGAATCTGGAAGGTCCTGACTTCTCGTGGCACATGGTCGGACCGCGTGGTCAACAAACGCAAGGATGGGACGCACTACCACGCCGCCCTGACCATCTGCCCGGCCGTCGACGAACAAGGGACTATCTCCGGCTACGTCGGCCTCCAGCGCGACATCACGGCTGACGTGCGGCGCGAGACCGCCACATTAGTGGAGAATGAAAGTCTCCGCATCTGCAACGCCATCGCCGACGCCCTCAGATCAAGCGAAGACATCGAGGAGCGAATCGGCAAGGCGCTCGAGGCCCTGGTCTCCCTGGAGCCGCAGCTCGAACATGCCAAGGCAGGCGTCTTCGTGGCCGACCGTTCATCGGCCGGCATGGACGACATGCAGGAACCGTCCGGTCCGGGGAGTCCGACGTTGAACGATTCCGCGCCACGTCTGCGGCTCGTGGCCACCCGAGGGAACTTCGGGCCGGACTTCCCGTGCCGAGACCGCGAGGTGCCGTTCGGGCATTGTCTTTGCGGTCGAGCGGCGCAGACAGGCAAGGTCGTCCGATGCGACAACTGCTTCAACGACCCGGCCCACGAGATCGCGTACCCGGGCATGGAGGCGCACGGCCACAACATCATCCCGTTGATTTCCGAGGGGCGGGCCATCGGCGTGCTCTCGCTCTGCACGCCGCCCCACTCCGATTGGGATGACAAGCGGCTTGAGACGATGGAGCACATCGCCGGCATGATGGCCGCGGCGATCGAATTGGACCGGGCCCGTGCGGCGATCGAGGCAGGCAACAATCAACTGATCGACGCCCTGGAAACCCAGACGCGCTTGGCATGCTGTCTCGAGCAAGCCCGTGAAGACGCCGAGTCCGCCAACCGAAGCAAGTCCGAGTTCCTGGCCAACATGAGCCACGAGATTCGCACGCCGATGACCGCGATCCTCGGGTTTACCGACAACCTGCTCGACCCCGACTTGACAGAGCCCGAACGGCAGAGCGCCATTCAGACTGTCCAGCGAAACGGCAAGTACCTTCTGGAGATCATCAACGGCATCCTGGACTTGTCCAAAATCGAGGCCGGCAAGCTGGAGGTCTCGTGCGAGTCTTGCTCGCCGTGCCGGCTGATCGGCGACGTGGCGTCGTTGATGCGCGTCCGTGCCGAGGCGAAGAAACTCCCGCTCGAGGTCGTGTTCGAAGGACCGATGCCTGAAACGATCCACAGCGACCCGATCAGGTTACGTCAGCTTCTGATCAACCTGCTG
>CAZERK010000301.1:0-3174 GCA_964514515.1 uncultured Planctomycetaceae bacterium | reverse complement strand
CCGCGGCCGGGTCACGGGGGGGCCCCGGCTCGCGCCGGCGGCCGACGCTACGCCGGACCAAGGCGCGATGCTGCAATTCGACATCATCGATACCGGCATTGGCATGTCGCCCGATCAGGTTGCGAAGTTGTTCCAACCCTTTACCCAGGCGGACTCGTCCATGAGCCGCCGGTTCGGCGGGACCGGTCTGGGATTGGTCATCAGCAAGCGCCTCAGCCAGATGCTCGGCGGCGACGTCACGATCGACAGCGCGCTTGGAAGGGGCAGCGTCTTCCACGTCACGGTCCAGACCGGCCCGCTGAAGAACGTCCAGATGATCCAGAATCCCTCCGAAGCCCTTGCCGACAACGCGGAGGGCGCACACCCCGCGCCGGCGACCACCGAGCCGTTGGCATACCGCATCCTCCTCGCAGAGGACGGCGTCGACAACCAGCGACTCCTCTCGTTCGTGCTCCGCAAGGCGGGCGCTACGATCGACGTCGTCGACAACGGACAGAAGGCCATGGACGCCGCTTGGGACGCGATTCGCAACGGACGGCCCTACGATGTCATTCTCATGGACATGCAGATGCCCGTCTTGGACGGATTCAACGCCACCCGCCAACTCCGGAAAGGACGATACGCAGGCGCCATCGTGGCGCTGACCGCGCACGCCATGACGGGGGACCGAGAACGGTGCCTCGCGGCAGGATGCGACGGCTACGCGTCCAAGCCCATCGACCGAGCCCAACTCGCGGCCACGATCCGCGCGTGCGTGAGGTCGGCCGGGCCAACCGCGCACGCCTGCGCGGCCGCCGTTGTACGGCCCGCCTCACAAACCGCCGATCCGCAAAGGCACGCCGCCGGCGGGAACCGCGTCGACGGGCGCTCGTCGACGGCAGCCGCTCAGGAGGTCGACGCTTGAGTCGCACGTTGATCCTGGGCGTAGACGGCAACGCGGACGCACGGGCAAGGACCGTCGCGATGCTCCGGACCGAAGGAATGTCCGTCATCGAAGCCTCGCACGACAGGCAGGGCCTGGACCTGGCGGTCGAGCAGGATCCCGATGTCGTCCTGGTCCGTGCGAATCCAGCCGGCGCGAGCCGCTTTGCCCTGTGTCAAGAGCTCCGCACGCACCCGGTCCTGAGAGATACTCCAACGGTGCTAGTGGCGGATAGGCCGCTCACGGACGCCGAGAGAGTGGCTGGCTTCCAAGCCGGCGCGATGGGGCTGCTCGTCGAACCGTATCCCGAGTCGGAGTTGCTCGCCCTCGTCTCGATTTGCACTCGCCTCAGCGAAGCCCGACGCCAAGCGCGCGAAAGCGAGGCCCGCGCCCAAGCCCTCTTGAACGCGCCACAGGAGTCGTCGGTCCTCATCGATCGTCGGGGAACCGTCCTGGCCTGCAACAGCGCCGCGGCCCGCCAACTCGGCCGAAGCGTGGCCGATCTGGTCGGTCGATGTCTGTTCGACCATCTGTCCGCCGCGCTGGCCCGCAGCCGAAAAGTCCGCGTCGAGTCCGTCTTCCTCACCGGGTTGCCGGTCCGGTTCGAAGACCAATGGGAAGACAGCGTCTACGACAACAGCGTGTATCCCGTCACGGCGAACGACATGGAGGTGTCGGCGTGCGCGCTGTTTACGCGAGACGTCACGGATCGAAAGAGGGGCGAGCGGGCGCTACGAATGACCGAGCAGCAGCACCGCCAAATCTTCGAAGCCGTCGCCGACGCCCTGCTGATCTTCGACATGGACGGGCGCATCATCGAGGCCAACCCCGCCGCCTGCGCGATGTACGGCCATCATTACGCCGAGTTCATCGGCAAGACCGGCAAGGATATTGTGCACCCGGATTACCACCATCTGTTCGCCAACTTCAAGGCCCAAGCCGGGACCCTCGGGCGATTCTTCGTCGAATCCGTGGACCTCCGCAAGGACGGCTCGCCGTTCCACGTCGAAGTTCGCGGCACCACCGTCCCATTCCAAGGCCGGCCGCACTTGCTCGCCGTCATCCGAGACATATCCGAACAGAAGCGAGCACAGCGAGCCCTCCGCGAAAGCGAGGAACGCTTCAGGACGCTGGCCGAGTTTGCGCCGGATTGCGTCTTCTGGCGCGCCGCCGACGGCCGAGTCGTCCACGTCACGCCGGCCTGCGAGCAGGTCACGGGCTACACCGCGCGAGACTTGGCCGCCTCTCCCACTTCGCTGGACGACCTCATCCACGCCGAAGACCGACAGCAGTGGGCGGCGCACCGAGAGACCGAGTTGACCGAGGGCACCTCCTACCCGCTGGAATTCCGCATCGTCACGCGAGCGGGCGACATCCGCTGGGTGGGCCATGTCTGCCGACCGATCATCGACGGCGACGGCGCCTGCGTGGGAACGTGCGGGAGTTTCCGCGACGTCAGCCGGCGCAAGGAAGCTGAAATCGCGCTGCGTCAGAGCGAGGAACGATACCGGCGAATGGTCGCCGCCGTGAGCTCCTACCATTACCGGGTCTGGGTGGAACACGGCGTCGCCAAGTCAACCGAGCACGGCCTGGGCTGCCACGCGGTGACGGGGTACACGCCGGAAGACTACGCGAAGAACCCCAACCTGTGGTTCAACATGATCCACCCGCAAGACCGCCAGACCGTCTTGGCTCACGTCGCCCGCGTCCTGGCTGGCCAATCGGTCCCCGCGATCGAGCACCGCATCATTCATCGTCACGGCGAGGCGCTCTGGGTCCGCGACACGATCGTGCCGCACCACGACGCGCGCGGCGAGTTGACATGCTACGACGGCGTCGTCGAAGACATCACGTTCCGAAAGCAGGCGGAGGAATCACTCCGACGCAGCGAACAGCGCTTTCGAGCCATCGCTGACTACACCTGCGACTGGGAAAGCTGGATCGATCCCGGGGGCGCCCTGCTCTGGGTGAGCCCGGCCGTCGAGCGGATCGTCGGCTACACGCCGGCCGAGTGCCAAGCCATGCCGGACTACCCCCAACCCCTGATCCACGAGGACGATCGCGAGCGCATCGCCCAGGCGCTTCGAGAGGCCGTCAGGACGCGCGGATCCACCAACGAAACGCGCCTCCGGATTCGCCGAAAGGACGGTACGACTGCATGGGCGGCCGCGTCTTGGCAGCCGATCTTCGACGTCGACGGGCAATACCTCGGAATCCGATCCGGCATCCGCGATATCACAGCCCGCAACCGC
>CAZERK010000300.1:0-5042 GCA_964514515.1 uncultured Planctomycetaceae bacterium | reverse complement strand
CGGCCGCGGCCCCACCATCCGTCCCGCCCCCTTCTGAGAGCCGCCGGCCTGGGCCGGCGGGGGGCCGCCCATCGTCTCGCAGGACGCTGCGAGAATCATCAAACGCGCATCCTGCCTCGCGTCGCGCCGTCTGAGACGCGACCGCAAGCGGGCCCTCCGAGGTTCTGCGCGTCCTGCTCGCGCGTCCCTCTGCGGAGACAGCCCTTCGACGCCTTCAAGCGGGATTCGGCAGCGAACTTTCGTTACCCATGCCGCCGCTTGCCGTTATACTCCCCCCTCTTATGGATTCCGCGAGGGTGGCCGGCCGGCGCCTCCATCGATCGCCGGTCGCGACGAGGGGAATCCGCGAACGGTCCGTGGCGGACGGAGACCGGCTCCAAACGGAGACCGACTTCCAACCGACAGCGGCCGACGCTGCCGAGAACGGCCGACGGTACCAGGAACGGCAGCACGCCGAACGCGAGACGCCGGCCCCTGATTGCCACAGACCGCAAGCCGCAAGCTGGAACGATGCCGCCTCGCCCCCGAGATCTCGTCGGCGCAGGAGTCGGTGAATGACGTGCGACAACCATCAGCCCATCGTGCCCGAACATATTGCGCGATGGCTCCGATCTCATCCTCCGTATGCGCGCTCTCAACCTCGCCCGGCCGTCCGCGAGAACAACGCCGAGACGGACATGGACCGGCACAGGCTCGCCCTGCGACGGTTTCATCCCGCCCGGGTCGGCCTGCCCTGGCACATGCGCAGCGAATGCCCCACGTGCGACGCCGTCGTGCCTTCCGTCTTCCGAAAGGTCCAGGGCCGGGTCGTCCTGGAAATACAGTGCCACGCGTGCGGCGCCCGCCAGGAAGGCCATCACGACGCCATCTGGACCGACCCTGCGCCGAGCCCGCACGCGCATTCCGCCGTCCGAACCTACGGCGGCGCGCGCATCAAGCCGGCGATCCGCGACCTGCCGCGCACCGTCGAGACGCTCTGCCCGGAGTGCGCCGCCGTCATCCCGGGCCGTTACTACGTCAAGCACGGCCGCGTGATGATCGAGAAGACCTGCCCGCAGCACGGCTACTATCGGGATTGCGTGAATAGCGACGCGCGGCTGTATCTGCGGGCGAGTCATTGGACGTTCGAGGAGCAGCCCGGCCTGACCCATCCGCACGTCACCGGCGCCGCGCATTGCCCGACGGATTGCGGCCTGTGCAGCCAGCACCAGTCGACGGCCGTCCTGGGCAACATCGATCTGACGAATCGGTGCAACCTCACGTGCCCGGTCTGCTTCGCCAGCGCCAACCAGGCAGGCTACGTCTATGAGCCGGATTTCGAAGAAGTCGAACGGCAACTCAAGGCGCTGCTGGATTGCCGGCCCATCCCGTGCACGAGCGTGCAGTTCTCCGGCGGCGAGCCGACCATCCATCCGAGGTTCTTCGACGTCCTCCGGCGGGCCCCCGAACTGGGCATGACCAACATCCAAATCGCCACGAACGGCCTAATGCTGGCGGACCGGGCGTTCGCCCGACAGGCGAAGGATGCCGGCCTGCACACGCTCTACCTCCAATTCGACGGACTGGACGACCGCATCTACCGCCGCGTCCGCGGCAAGCCGCTCTTGGAGACGAAGCTGCAAGTCGTGGAGAACTGCCGTCAGGTCGGGCTGAAGATTTGCCTCGTCCCCACCATCATCAACAACGAGAACCACGAGCAGGTCCCGATCATCCTCGACTTCGCCATCGAGAACGCTGACGTCATCAGCGGAATCAGCTACCAGCCCGTCTGCTTCACCGGGCGCATCAGCCGTCAGGAACTCGAGAAGAAGCGCTACACGCTCGGAGACTTGGCGCACGCCATCGCTGACCATACCGGCGCCAGCCTGGAGCGAGACTTCTACCCGCTCTCGTTCATGGCGCCGCTGAGCAACATCCTGTCCGCCGTCGAGAAGAAGCCGAAGATCACGTGCAGTTGCCACAGCGACTGCGCCCTGGGGACGTACTTCCTTGTCGCCCCCCAGCAGTACGAGGGCCAGCCGCCGCGCGAACGCGTCGTGCCCATGCCGAAGGTCTTTGACATCGCGGGGATGTTCTGCGAGCTGAACGACCTCGCCCGCCGGATCGCGCCCAAGCGACGGCTCACGTTCCTCGACAAGCTGCGCATCTACTGGACCGTCCGGCGGAACTACCATCCCGAGAACGCCCCGCCGGGCCTGTCGCCGGCCGCCTTCATCCAGGCCATCCGCGGCTGCGTCAGCAAGCAGACCGGCCGCACGCGGCAGGCCCAGAAGGAGAACTACCGCACGCTGATGTGCGCCGGGATGCACTTTCAGGACCGCTACAACTTCGACGTCGAGCGCGTCAAGCGATGCGTCATCCAATACAGCACGCCGGAAGGCCTCTTTCCCTTCTGCGCCTACAACGGCGGCCCGACCTTCCGCACCTTCGTCGAAGCCATGCACAGCTTCCGAGCCGAGCCGCAACAACAACCGGACGCGGCGCTCTGCACGGCCGGCCAGCCTGAGGGATAGCGATGCGCGACAACGGCGACTCGGCCTCGAATCCGCTTCCCCAAAAGGCGGCCCCAGCCGCTGATGCGTACGACTCGCGCACGGAGGCCCAGGCGTGGTCGACCGCCGCCCGCATCGGCAAGGCCTATGCGCACGACGCGGCCGCGAGCACGAATCCTGACAAGGCGTCGGACCGCCCGGACGACGGCGACCTGACATCTCGGGCGTACGCCGCGCGATGCAATTCCGTCCGGCGACGTGACGATACCCCGGCCCCGGCGTCGTCCGACGAAGCCGGCCCAACCGACAGCGGCCCCGCAAGGCTCGTCGATCTGAACTTCCATCACCCGCTCGAAGACTATCTCGCCACGGGCTGGATGCAGAAGCTGCTCGGCTTCGTCAGCAAGACGCGCGGCGACGGCCGCACGCTGATCGAACACGTCATCCAATCCTACGGAGACCGTCGGGCGCCCTGGCGACGGCGGCTGCTCTACTGGCCGTTGCACCGGTTCATCCGCCGGATGAAGGGCGGCGTCTCCGACGAGACGTTTCGCCGCCGCGTCGCCGAGCATACGAGCACGGTCCGCGGCCTGGTCGTCACGGCTCGGAGCGTTGCCGAGTTCGGCCTGACGGTGCCGCAGCGCTTCAGCGCCCCGCTGTTCGCCGTCTGGAACTTCACGAACCTGTGCAATCTCAATTGCCGGCACTGCTACCAGGACTCAGGGCATCGTGCGTTGCCGAACGAGTTGTCGTTGACCGAGAAGCTCGATCTCGTCGACCAGATGGCGGCCGAGTACGTCCCGATGATCGCCTTCGCCGGGGGCGAGCCGACGCTCTCGCCGGACCTTCTGCCCGTCCTCCGCCGGTGCCAGCGCTACGGCATGCACACGACGATCGCCAGCAACGGCACGACGCTGACGGCCGATCGCGTCGCGGAGATCGTCGAGGCGGGCGTCCGGTACATCGAGGTCTCGCTGGATTCGGTGGACCCGGACCGGCACGACGCCTTTCGCGGTCATCGCGGGATGTGGCGGCGCAGCGTCGCCGGCATGCGCAACGTGGTCGCTCAGGAAGGCGTGCGGCTGGGCATCGCCATGTGCGTCCACCGCAGCAACGTGGACGAGGTGGAGGACATGCTCCGCTTCGCCGTGGACATTGGCGCGTCCTGCTTCGCGCACTTCAACTTCATCCCCGTGGGCCGCGGGCTGGACATGACCGAGGCCGACCTGACGCCTCGGCAGCGGGAACGGCTGCTCGAAACGCTCAACACGTGGATGCAGTCGGGCAAGATCGGCGTGCTGTCGACGGCGCCGCAGCTCGGCCGCGTCTGCCTGGCGCACGCGCCGATCGACGGTCGGCAATCCTGCACGCACGCCGGCAGCGGCGGCGGCCTGAAGGCCCGCGTCGTCGCGAAGTACCTCGGCGGCTGCGGAGCCGGCCGGACCTACGTCTGCATCGAGCCGGACGGGGCTATCACGCCGTGCGTCTATATGCCGCAGCGCGTCCTGGGCAACATCCGCCAGCGGCGCTTCCGGGACATCTTCCGCAACAACGAGTTCTGGGACATCCTCTGCGACCGCGAGCACCGTCTGCACCATTGCGAGGTCTGCGAGTTCAGGAACTACTGCGGCGGTTGCCGGGCACGGGCGGATGCGTATTATGGAGAGATCAACGCCGGCGACCCCGGCTGCCTGTTCAACGAGAAGCATTGGAACAGGCTCGTCCAGCAGGCGGCGTCTGAGCGGCGGGAATGCGCGGCGGCGGTGGGCAGCTCGTCGGTTTGAGCCGAGCGGCGGCGAGGCCGATCGGCGTTGCGTCCAGCAAGCGGAAGAGGCCCTAGCGCGGAGTCACGGGAATCATGAAGTTTTTCCTCGATACGGCGAACCTGGATGAGCTTCGGGCCGGGGCGGAACTCGGCATCGTGGACGGCGTCACGACGACCCCCAGCCTCGTGGCGAAGGAAGGCCTGGCCTTCCCCACGCTGGTGCGGAAGCGTTGCGAGATCATCCCCGGGCCGGTCTCGGCCGAGGTCGTGACGACGACGTGCAAGGAGATGGTCCCCGAGGCGCGGAAGCTCTCGAAGATCGCCGAGAACGTCGTCGTGAAGCTGCCGACGACGCCGGAGGGCGTCAAGGCCCTGAACATCTGCGCCGCCGAGGGCATCAAGACCAACCTGACGCTGATCTTCCAACCGCTTCAGGCGCTGATCGTCGCCAAGGCGGGCGCGACGTACTGCTCCCCATTCCTGGGGCGGCTGGACGACATCGGGCACGACGGCATGGCGCTCGTCGAGGAGATTCGGCTCATCTACGACAACTACGGCTTCCAGACGAAAATCCTCGCCGCCAGCCTGCGACATCCCCTGCACGGCGTCCAGGCCGCCAAGGCCGGCGCGGACGTCGGCACCATGCCGTACAAGGTTTTTCGGCAGATGCTCAACCATCCGCTGACGGACATCGGGCTGGAACGCTTCCTGGCGGATTTCAAGAAGCTGCAAGCCTAAATCACCGCGCGCAATTCGGGGGCGCGCGGGTAGCGGCCGACCTCCTG
>CAZERK010000299.1:0-5065 GCA_964514515.1 uncultured Planctomycetaceae bacterium | reverse complement strand
ACCCGTTATTGCCCCAATAGACCGTCCCGGACGGCGAGGTCACTTTCAGGCTCAGGTCGTTGATGCGATGGTGACTGGAACCCGGCACACCGGCCGTGTCGACGTAGGACATGGTAACCCGCAGCTCCGGTTCGCCCGCCTCGACGTATGCTGCATACTCCACGGACTCGAGGTTCGCGAGAACCTCCGTCTCGTCGAGGATGGAGATGTTCTCGCGCATATCCCACAAGTAGGCCACATCCGGCATACCCCAGCCCTGATGCACGCGCGTCAGGTCGTGGCCCGTGCCGCTGAATGGGTACGGTTCGGCTGTGTTCACCATCGCCGCCTTGGCGGTGCTCATGTGGCAGCGGTTCTCGAAGGGTTCGGCCCCGGGAATCACTTCATTGCCGAAGACGCCCTCGGACCACATCTGGAAGAAGAGGCAGACGTGGCCCGCGACACATGGCGTGGCGCCGCTCGTGCCGCCGAATTGGGTGTAACCGTCGCCAGCCGATGCGGTGTAGGTATCATCATAGAAGAAACAAAGGTCTGGCTTGATGCGTCCGTCCTCCGCCGGGCCGATGCTCGCCTGGCTGCACCAGCAATCGTCATCGCGCGTCAGCGTGTCGTAATGCTCGACGGCTCCGCACGAGATGATGTTTTTGGCCCAGGCTTGGGGCCGCGAGTTACGATTGCCCGTGTTGCTCTGCGACTGGGTGAGGACAATATCATACAGGAAAAGCATGTCGTCCATCTCGGCTGAGATGGTCGTATAGAGCATCGTTTGCGAATCGCCTGTGCTATTGGTTTGGAGGACGGCTCGATAGGGACCATCCGGGTCCACCAGCTCGGCCGTATGGTCATAACGCGTTTGGCCACCGCCCAGCAGTCCGTTCGTACTGCACGCGAAGATGCCCGTGCCGCTGGGGATCAGGCCGCGCGCCTGCGGAACGACACCTCGGGCGAACAGAATCCCGTAAACGGACGTCCCATGCGTCACGTCGCTGCCGGGCCGATGGATGATCGGCGGCTGAGACCACTCGGGGTGATCGATGTCAAGCTCGGTGTCCGCCACCTCGGCTCGGACTCCCTGACCCGTGTAACCTGCGACGGTCTCAAGGTAATTCGCGCCGCCGATCTGGCGAACGATATCCATGTCGATTTCAACGGGGTCTTTGCGGTCGATGTATGCCACGTCATCCAACCGCGAGATCGCCAAAACCTGGCCGAGCGACAGGGTCGCCTCGAGGCGGAAGCCCTTCGGCGTGATGCCGTGCACCTCGCCGCCGAGGGCCTGGATGCGATCGGCGACGCGCGTCTGCGCCTCCGGGCCTCGCTCCCAGACCATCACCGAGTACCGCCTCGGCGCCACGTCCTCGCCGCCGGCCAATTGGCGGCGAATCAGCGGCTCGAGCTTGTACGCCGGCTGCACCGGACCGACCCATCGAACAAACGGCAGCGCCGCCACCGCGTCTCGAGCCTCGGGACTCATTCGCACGAAGTACGCATGCTGAGCCAGAAACTTGTACACCTCGCCGCCGCAGGCCGAGATGGCTGAGCGATACGCTTCGAGCGGCTGCGTCACAAACTGGACGATGTACAAGTCGGTCGCCCCATCCGTCGACAACATCGCCTCGACGGGGGCGGGGCAGACTGCCGGATCCGATTCATAACCGCGCAGTCTCAGGGTGTACGATGTCTGGCGAACGGTCGCCATGTGACGGCCGTCGAGGCTGATCGCGTACCAGGGGAAGGTCTGGCCGGCGGAGGTGACCTCCTGCCAGAGCGCCAGTCTCACGCTCGAGTTCGGCAGGTCGATCAGGCGAGCGCCATGGACTCCGTTGTGCGTTCGGTGAAACGGGATGGCGCCGTCCAGCGAAAGCGCCGCGCCGGCTTCCTCGGAGCGGATTACCAGGCCCGTGGAATCGACCACGGGGAACTCCTGGGCTTGGGCAGGTGCGCAGATGCCCAGGACAAGCAAGATCGTCGCCGTACAGGCGTAACCGTGAGTCTTCATACTCGGTCTCCGAACGAACAAAGCTAGGAATCTGCCCCACTCTTTCGAACCACTCCACCACCTCAACCAGCCATCCGCGCGGCGCGGCGCTCAGCGGCGCGGCCGCCCCCAACAGCCGACGCCGCCGCACGTCCGTCGCCCGCGGGATTCCATCTCGCGACAGCCTCATCGGCCGCGACCTCAGACCGGTCGACGCCATCGAATCCGGCTGAGGCCGCGACCGAAACGAGTCACACCCTGCTTCACCGTCAGCGCGCCCCTTCCGCGCAAACGCAAGAAACCGACGAAGCGCCCTTTAGACCGATCCTGGACGCGCGGGCTACAGGCCCAGCAGGACCGCCACGAACGCCTCCAAGTCAGCCATGTCGACGGCTCCATCCGTCTGGACATCCGCCGCGCACAGCTCTTGCGACATCGCCGTACCTGGCTGGAGCAGCACTCGGACGAATGCCTGGATGTCGCGCGCGTCCACGGTCCCGTCGAGATTCACGTCGCCGTTGCCCGGCGGGGTCGCGCACGGCTGCGCCACGGCCCAAACCTCCACGTCGTCGATGTTCCAGCCGGGATAGGTCACGCTGTAATCGGTGGGCCCCAGGGTCCAGCGGATGTA
Source organism: uncultured Planctomycetaceae bacterium (assembly GCA_964514515.1). Lineage (GTDB taxonomy): Bacteria > Planctomycetota > Phycisphaerae > UBA1845 > UTPLA1 > CAZERK01. The sequence continues at coordinate 2,456 of CAZERK010000299.1, read as the reverse complement.
CACCGTCGCATGGCCATCGGCCACCGCCGCGATGTCAATCGTCTGAAGCGACCAGGCGGTCTCGCTGATCGGTTCCATCGGGTTTTCCCAGACCGACGTCCAGGTGGCGCCGTCGGTGGACACCTGAACGCGCGCATGATCAAACTGAGCGCTCTCGATGGCGAGCCATCGCCTGAACCGCAATCGCGTCTCGTTCAGGTAGGCGCAATTGATCGGCGCCGTCGTCAGGCATTGCACACCCGACATGTTGTTCGGATAGTCGCCGAGGAGGTTGTACCCAAACACCTTCGTGCCGGTGTAGCCTGACAGGGGATCCCGATTGTGCGAACCGCCGCCGGCCGGCTGGCCGAATGCCCACTGTCCCTCGGTGGTCCAACCGGGATTCGTGTCCAACGGGTAGAAGTAGATTTGCTGCGTGACAGGCGCGCCGACCTCGATGGAGACGGTCGCCACGTTCGAGTCGCCGCCGTCGGGCGGAACGCCGCCGTCGTTGGCCTTGAACTGAAACGCATCCGAGCCCACATACCAGGGATTCGGCGTGTACAGAACGACGTCGCCGTGGCCGACGAGCGCATAGGGAGCGGCCGTGATGGCCCCTGCACCGGGATCGTTCAGCGATCCATCCGCCGGGAGGCTCGTAATGATGAACGTCATCGGCTCCGGGCCGTTGTCCAGGTCCCTGGCTTCGAGCGTCATCGCGACCGGCGTGTTCGTCGGTGTGCCCTCGGAACCATCGTATGCGGTCGGCGGACTGGCGCACATGGCCAACGCCAACGTGACGGCCTCGTATGCGTCGACCATCCCCCAACCATAAGCGTTATCGTTGCCTCCGGGGCCAAGGTCATAGGCCGTGTCATACAGGATTTGCAGCACCTGCTCGACCGTCAAATCAGGACACGCCTGTCGAACCAATGCGACGACGCCGTTCACGTGGGGCGACGCCATCGACGTGCCATTCCATCCGCTGGATTGATAACCCCCACCCGGGACGGAAGAGTAGACGCCGACGCCAGGCGCCACGAGTTCAGGCTTGATCGCCATCTGACCGCCCGGCGCGCAGTATGAAGGCCCGCGCGAGGAGAAATCGGCAATCGGCCAACTCGAGCTGTTCGCATCCACGGCGCCGATGGCGCACGTGCGGTACTCGTCGGTCGCCCGGTCCGGGGGGCGTCCAATCGTCTGCGAACCGGGGCCTTCGTTGCCGGCCGAGAAGAGGATCACGATGCCGGCAGCATGGCACGCATCCAGGTAGGTCCAGAACGTCTGGTCACAAGGCGGATAACCATGCCCGGTCGTGACACGCCACGAGTTGGAGCACACCGCCGGCACATCCCAGTTCGTCTCCGGATCGCCGTCCGGATCAAGGAGCCATTGAAACGCGAGAATCGCGTCGGCCACCGTCTGCGATATGCTCACGCGATCGATGACGGCCGCGTGAATCCACTGCACGCCGGGCGCCACGCCGATGTCTTGTCCCGGAGGGCCGCCGCAGACGCTGCCCATCGTATGCGTCCCGTGCGACCCGAAGCTCTGCGGAAACGTCGTGTTGGTAACCGGATCAAACCAGGCCCATTGCGGATGACCCTGGTAGCGAGGATCCGCCACGCCACGCCATCGACTCGCCAAGGCCGGGTGCGTGCCATCGACGCCGGTGTCGAGCGTCGCCACGAGGATGCCTTGCCCGTTGAAGCCCATGGCCCAGACCTCTGGCGCCCGCACGGCTTGAACGCCCGCCGTGGGCGTCCGATCGCCGCCGCCGTCGCGTCCGCCACCGGCATCGCCCACGGGGGCGTCCAGCTCGATCTCGTAGTTGTAATACACGCGCAGCACGTCGGGCCGGGCCGCGATTTCCCGCACCGCCGCCGCGGTCGCTTCCACGCGGATGCAGTTCGAGATCCAGTAGGGATTCACGTTCAGGACTGAGCCTCGATTCTGCTGCTCAGCCATCGCCGCCAAGAACTCTCCCTGCGTCTGCTCGGCCGCGGCCTGCAAAGCACGCACGACCGCCGCATGACGATCTCGCAGCGTCGCATTCTCACGATCGAATCGTGCAGCAAGCGCGTCGAGTTCAACCTGCTCGTTGAGGAACACCAGCACCGAGATCGGCTCGCCGGGTCGCGTCGATTGAAGAATCGCTTCCAAGCCTTCTTCAATCTCGCCCCCCACGGCCGTCATCGCGGTCGCCGCAATCACCACCAAGCACACACACACCCTCGGAAGCAACCTCACCATATCCATGACTCCTTATGCCGAGACCTCTCATCCCTGGCTCGCTGTCCTCGCGTCCCCATCTTCCAGCAACACTCTCCAACCCGGCAGCGCCGGGCCGCACATCGCTATCCGCACGCGCGCCCTTCGAACGTAGCGCCGGCCGCCATCAGACCGCGCTAGTTCCCTAACACGGCTGCGACGAAGGGGGCCACGTCGGCCGTCGTCACGTACCCGTCGCCGCTCAG
>CAZERK010000298.1:0-5112 GCA_964514515.1 uncultured Planctomycetaceae bacterium | reverse complement strand
CCATCCGCAAGTCTTCGTTCGTGTCGATGTCGTCCGCGATCTCGAACGGCGGCGTCTTCGAGCGGCTGAGCACGTCGATCTCGCGAACGGCGATCTCAATCTCGCCGGTCGGCATGTTCGGGTTGACCTGCGTTCCCCGATGCACGACCTCGCCGCGCACGGCGATGACGTCCTCGCTGCGAAGGGCCGTGGCCGTCTCGTAGGCCGCGGGATCCGTCTCGGGATTGCAGCGGAGCTGCGTGATTCCGCCGCGGTCGCGTAGGTCCACGAAGACCATGCCGCCGAGGTTTCGGGCGTTCTTGACCCAACCCGTCAGAAGGACGGTCTTGCCTTGATCGCTGCCGCGAAGGGCGCCGCAATCGTGGGTACGCTGATGGTATGGTAGGGGCACAACTTTCTCCGGTACGGTTTCGCAAAACAGCCTATTGCTTGCCTGACGGCTCGGGGCTCAACGTTATGCGGGGCGCGGTTCCGTTTGCGGCGGGAGCCTGGGGTCGATGAGTCTTGCCGGCGAACCAATCGCGCAAGACGGCTTCCGCCGGCTTAGCGCGAGGCGTATAGCTGTAGTCCTCCGCGCCGCCGGCCGTCGTATCCCATTCCCACCAGATCATGCCCCCGACGCCAGGTTCCCCATCCCAGGCTTTGATGAACGACTGGTACAGAAGGGCCTGTTCGCGTTGACCGGCCTCGGTCGCCTTCTGGTTGGCGTAGTAGTTCCAGCCTTCGTGGGCCGCGCCCTCCTGGCTGCACCAGCCAACTTCCGTGAAGATGATCGGCTTGTTGACCTCGCGTTGAAAAGCCAGGATGCCCTTCTTGATCCGCACCCAGTTGGCGTCGACCTCCTCGGCGGAAGGGTTCGGACCATCGGCTAGTTCGTAATAGGACGTCATGCCGACGTAATCCAGCGCGTCCCAGAACTTGATCTTCTCCGTTTGGTAATGATCCCAATTCGCTGAGTAGCCGAGCTGCCCCCGGTAATGCTGGCGCACCTCGGCGATGACCTCGCGCCAGCGATCGGCATAGACCTCCGTCTTGATCAGCTCCGAGCCGACCATAAACAGTTCGACGTTGTGCCGTTCGGCGACCTTCGCGTAGCGCACGATGAACTGCCGGTAACGTCGGAACCACGTATCCCAGTCACGGTCGGCCGGGATGATGCGGCCTCGCCATTCGTTGTTTCGAGGATGGGAGAGCAGCACGATCGGCATCAGGATCGTGCGCAGGCCGTTTCGTGCTGCCAGGTCGCATAGGCTGCCGACCGCGTCGGCGTCTGCGGTCTTTCGCACGTCCATGTGCAGGTCGATGCTTCCGGCATGGTCCTGCCACGCCGAGACCACGAACAGCACGGAGTCGGCGCCGAGTCCGGCGATCTCGGGGATCAGCCCGTTGTACTTCTCGTAGACGTCTGTCCCGCCGTGGAGTTGGATGGCGACGCCGTAGAAGGGTCCGCCTTGCGGCACCTTGGGCGGAGGCGTCGGTTCCGCCGCTGCGGGGGCTTCGGGCCGTTCGCGCGCAGTCGTGTTGTCCAACCGGCTCACTTGCCAGGCGGCGACGATCGCGCCCAGCGCGACGCACGTCTTGAGGAGGGTCTGCAACATCCGGTCGATCCTGCCGTAGCGATCCTGAACGACCGTGCGCGGTTCTGCGACGCAGTCGGCAGCGGTCGATCCGCTGTGGCGGATCGGCGCGTTGCGGAGCACGGCGTCTGGCACGTTTACGGCCGACCAGGAGGTTGGCCGCTACCCGCGCGCCCGAATCGCGCACGGTGATTCAGTCGCGTTGAGAGAATGGTAGCAGAGGGATGCCGTCCATGTCGACGCGAGAGCCGTCGGGGAGCACCGGCTCGGCGCCCAACAGGTGCAGCACCGTCGGCGCGAGGTCGACCAGCCGCCCGTAGGGGATGGTGGCCCCTGCGTCGATGCCTGGACCGGCGAAGAGCATGGGGATGCGCATCTCCGTGGGCAGGATCGAGCCGTGCCCGCCGGCGGGGTCGTCTTGGGAGAAGTCCCAGCCCTCGGCGGCGAACAGAACGATGTTGCCGGCCCGCGGGCTGTCGAACAAGTCGACGATCTGCGGAACGAAGTCAGGGTACCGGTCGGCAACCGTGTACGCGAGCCAGAGCCGGGAGTCCGAGGCGAGCTCCGTCCCATCGGGTAACGCGGGCGCGTCGGACGGGTCCGGCGTGCCGGCCGGGCTTGGCTCAGAACCGGCTTGGGCAGGGGGGTCGCCCGGTGCGCCCTGCAGACTGAAACGGTCTACGTTCGAACTGGCATCTTGCGGGACGGGGGCTTGCGGGACGAGCTTCCACGGCACGTTGGCGGAATCGTGTTCCAGCACCGCCAGTCCCGGCGGTTGGAGGACGGTATGGACGACCGTTGCGCCGGAGTGCGCGGCTCCCGGATCGGCGCCAGTCGCTTCTTGATGCAAGGCGGCAAGCTCCGCGGAATCTCCTTCGCGCGATGCCAGTCGCCCCTTCTCGATCGAGCGCTCGATGAGGGCGTAGCCGTTCCGACGGAAGACGTGCACGGTCCCCGGTTGGAAGCTGATTACTGCCAATTCAACGGCCGGATGGTCGACGGCTTCCGCGAGCCAGTCGGGCAGGACGTCCTGCGAATGCGTTACCGCCGCAGGATGGTCTCGCATGGTCGCCCGGAGCCCGGCCAAAGCCGAGGGCAGCCGGCCCATCGCGGATTGAGGATCCGCCATCGCACGGGCGAGCGGGTAGATGGCCGCCCAACGAGAGGCCGTGACGGCCGCGGCGTAATCGAACTCAGCCAGGAGGCGAGGTTGGTCCTCCGGCATCGTGAAACGGTCCGACCAAACGCGGCTACCCGTGCGGCGGCGGAGATGATCGACGACGTCGAAGATCTTGCTCGGATCGACCGGCGCCATGCCGTGGTCGGCGATGAGGCACAGATGCGTCTGATCGTACATCCCGACGTCGCAGAGGCCGTCGCAGACGTGGCCGATCTGGCGGTCGATGTTGGCGATCGCGGCGGCGTAGGCCGACGAGCCCGGCCCGTATTGGTGTCCGATGTTGTCGGCCCCGGGGAAGTAGAACCAGATCAGGTCCGGCCAGCGGCCCCAGCTTGGCGTCAGGTCCGCGATCAGTTCCAGGCGTTGAGCGACCAGGGCATCGACGCCGGTCACGTTGCCGAAGAACCAGTTGATGCCGCTCGTAGCCCAGTTGTCGATGGCGTGCGTCACGCCGCGGCGAATCGCGGTCTGGACGCTCACCGTGATCCGATCGTGAAGCACGTCGTAGATGGTCGGGGCGTCGGAATAGTCGCCGTCCACCTGCTGGTAGGTCTTGATGAAGGAGTAGTTTTGGTACTTGCCCGTGCTCGGATCAAGCCATTTGTTGGAGACAACGCCGTGGTGGCCGGGCTGTCGGCCGGTGATCATGCTGACGGAGGCGGCGTACGTGATGCTCGGGATGCACGTGACGGCGGCCTGAACGCGGGTCCCGCGGCCAAGTAGGTGCTTCTTGATGTTGGGGATGCGGCCGGACGCGAGGGCCTCGTCGAACTGCTCCTGTCCGAATCCGTCCACGAAAAAGACGACGGCGGCTCGGCGAGGGCGAACGGTGTCGTCGCCGATCCGAACGTGCAGCGCCCGGTCGGCGGCACAGCCGCCGGCAGTTAGAACACCCAACAACGCGCACAACGCCGCGGCACCGAGGCAGGAGCGTCCGCGTACCCGCCGCGCATGTTGCGCCGCAACTCGCGAAGCAGCCGTTAGGGGGGGGACGTCGTTCCGCGCGCGATTCGTACTTGTCTGCGCACGGGGGCCTCGGATTCTGAACGGGACTTGGTTTGCACCTGCATCAGCGAGACGTAGCATCATCTTCGGGATGATGCACCGTGCTGACGGTCTTGGTCAAGGCGCCTGCGCCGATCGTGCCGTCCCAAGTGCGCAATCCGTGATGATCGGCCTCCATCGCATGTAGCGGCTCCGGAAAGATGTCATGGCCGGCAGTCCAGAGGGGCTTTCGTCTGCTGCACGGGGGCGCACAGCGCCGACATGCAATTCGCCAAATTGCCGCGGCCGGGATGCTGTTCGTATGCCATCGCCAAGGCAGCGACGAATGTGCCATCGCGCGATGCGGTGAGCCTGGACGGCGGCAGACGTTCCACGTCAGCGGCGGCCCCGGACCACGATTGGGTAGGAACCGAGGGCGCCGAACCGCGGGCGGGGGGGGTGTATCCTCGGACGACGAAGCCGACCATGAAGGCGATCAGGATGGCGGCGGCGTAACGGAAGCCGGCGCCGAGGATCCAGGTCGCCAACGGTTTGCGGGCGGGCCTGGCTCGCGACAACGCCTGGACGAAGCCGTCTTCGAGGCCGCGGGCGCCGGACTCGCCGGCTTGGGGCAGCCGTTGCATGGCGGCGATGGCGGCCTTCGCGGATTCGTAGTCGCGTCGACATCGCGCGCACGCCGCGACGTGAGCCTCGAAGGCGGGACGATCGGCGGCGTCCAACTCCTCTCCGAGCGCGTCGGCGAGCAGATGTTGAAACTTCTCGCAGTCCATGTTTACGCCTCCTCCAGCCAATCCGGCTGTAGTCGGTCTCGCAGGGCGCGGACGGCCCGCAGGGAATGCGTCTTGCCCGTCGAGACGGCCAGTTCCTGTTCTTCCGCGATCTTTCGGAAGGTCAGCCCGTCGTAAACCTTCGCGACGAGCACGCATCGCTGGATTTCGGTTAGTTCGTCCAAGGCGGTGTTCACCGCGCCGCGCAGGACGGTTTGGTCTGCCTCGGCGAACGGGCGAGCCAGCGCGGCGGCTGGCAACTCGTTTGTGAGCGGCCGATTCGGCCGGGCCGCGTCGCCTCTTCGCAGGGTCATCGCGCGATTCATGGTCACCGTCCTGAGCCAGCCGCAAGGCTGCCGCGGAACCTCCCGGGCGCACTGCCGCATCCAACTCACGAAGACGTCCTGTACGACGTCCAGGGCATCGTGATGATGCCCCAGAAGTCGGTAAGCCCAGCCGTACACGCGTCGAGCGTATTCTTCGAAGATCGTTACGGCGGCGATCGCCACGATCGGTCTCCGTCAGTTGGCGGTTCGATGGAGCGCCACGCGCGACGTGGCCATTAGCTCGCAGGGCCGGTCGC
>CAZERK010000297.1:0-5115 GCA_964514515.1 uncultured Planctomycetaceae bacterium | reverse complement strand
CGGCAGGGCGGGGGAGAGGGAATCGCCAAAGTTGCCCCTCAGCTTGTTCATGCAAAACGCGGACAGAAACGAATCATCGGAGGCGTTGTAGGGGTCGGCGTCGCCGATCCAGACGATGCGGCCGCCGTGGACGGATACGTAAAGGACGAGGTTGGTGCGTTCCTGAACGGTGTAGGCAGCCGTCGTTTGCAGCAGCGGCAACCAAACGATGTCCACCGTCTGCATGACGGACAGGTTGTCCAGCGATCCGGGGCCGAGGGTCACGATCGCGTGCCCGTCGGCATCGAGCGCGACGCGCGCAGCCGAATTAGCGTACAGCAGGCTGAGTTCCTCCACCTGTCGTTCGTCAGAAAGCACGCCGATGGTCGCGGCGTTACTCGGCGACGGGGCGCACCACGCGGCGACAAGGAGCACCATCGCGGCCAGGCAACGAGCGCAGGAGAACTGCCGGATGCGCATACTCGGGCGTTTGGCGTGCGCGACAAGAGAGCCGCCGCGGTGCGCATTGGAACGCGGGGGCCGTTTGCACGCTTCGCGGCGTATCCGCTCCCTTGTAATCGCGGCTTCGTCTGCGGTCTTGAGATGACCGCGTCCAATCGAGCGCGTTTGCCGGTTGGTCGTGTTCGCTGTCATACCTTATGGGATCGGCATGAAGCATCACCTGTAGACAGCGAATGGCGAGGCAGCCGCGCGATCCGGCGGCTCAACCGGCGAACGTGAGCTCGATCTCGTCGCGAATAGGGATTGCGAAGCAGCCGACGCGCGGGATTTGCGGTTTGATGCGCCGACTTTGCTCGATTGCGTTTGCATGAACGGCCGTCAGCACGAATCCGCGTCGCTGGTAAAAGCGAAGCGCATCGAGGTTGTCGTTGGTCGTGATAAGCCAGAGCCGTCGCGAACCGGCGAGATCACGAACAGCGGCAATCAGGGCGGAGCCAACGCCGCATCGCGGGCGAAAGGCGTCCAAGGTGACGACTTCGCAGTCGTGCTCGCCGAGGCGATAGGTCAGCAAGCCGACGCGCTGGCCGCGGATTGCCGCGACAAGCGCAGGCAGATCGACAACCCGATGGGCGACGCCGCGACTGACAACGATCTCCGCCCCCCAGGACTGGATCGCCGTTGCGGCAATCCAGGCGCGGTCGTCCTCGGCGGCTGTTCTGATGGTGATGCGATGACGTTCGTTCGAAGCGTGCGGGTGCATGCAGGTCGTCGCGCAGACACGCCCGGAGAAACACCGCCTCTCACGGCCGGCGGTCAAGGGGCCCAGATCGGCTGCCGGACGGGGCGCGGCCGTCTCCGTCAACGTAAGGCGCGCGCTACGAGTCGCTGGCGACGCCTTGTTCCTCCGCCTCCTCGACACCTACGTCGCCGCCCTCTTCGTTGCTGTCTCCGGCGACCGTGGCGCTCACAGACGAGGCGGGTTCTTGGGCGTCGTCGGTCCGACCCGGTTTGTCCGTCTTCTTTGCTCCAGCAGCCACGCGGGCGACGTGTTCACGGAGCCCTTCGAGCGTGCGGTTGTAGTATACCGTGTAGCCGTCCACGCATTGCCAACGGGCATTCAAGGGCGGCTGGTAGTTTGGATGATTTTTGTCCAACGGCAGAAACTGTAGCTCCACCAAGAGGTTCTCCATGTGCGTTCAGCAACCTCCCAACCCCGCGCGGCGATCCGCGGGCCGGAGACCGTTCGGGCGACGATCCCCAGAGCATCGTCTACTCGGCCTCGCTCCCCGTGGCCCCAGCGGACAGGCGCCTCGCGAGACGCTGTTCTCGACGTCGCCAGCCGCCCTCGGCTCAGTGACAGTCTCGCTCCGTTGAAAAACCGCAGCGTTCCCGGCGCGCCGGGATGGCCGACGTGGAACACGAAAAACTCAGCGCATTGTGAACTCGTACCCTGGCTCTACTCCCAATCCCGTGGGCTTTTCAACAGAGCAAGACAGTCTCCTTGGCCGCGGGTCGCCGGCGCATTCCTACATCGTGCAGATACTCAGGCAAGGAAGTCAAGCCCTCGTTCGCCTGTACGGCAGGGCGTTGCGGGGTCGCCTCAAGACCGCCATCCGAGCCGCGGTCATCGCGCGGCGGCTCGCCGCACCGCGCGGTGAATCAGCCTTCGTGAACGGGAACCGCCCTCAAGAAACAATACCGCAAGAAGCTACGGCTTGGGAGACGCCGGAATCCGTTCGAGCCCGTCAGCGAGGTGCTTCTCGTCCGGCGCAAACGCGCGAACGACCGAAGCCAGCTCCCGGCGAAGCTGGTCGCGGTCCGCAACCGACAGCTTCTCACCGCCGCGTTCCATCGCCGACTTGATCTTCGTTGGATCGGTGACGGGTCTGATGCCGGCCTTCTCGGCCAGCTCCCGCTCTTTCTGGATCATCGCGGCATCGACCTGCTCAGGCAAGTAGGGCGTGCCGAACCAAATCGGCGTCGTCTTGAGATCCACGCGGCCCGGAACGATCACGATCAGTCGGCCGGATTCGTGACCGGCGTTGACCCGTTCGGCGGTCTGATCGCCGACGTAGAGCACCGGCTCGGCGCACTGGGTCCGTCGCACGAGCTCCAGCTTGACCTGGAGCACGAGGATTGTGCCCTCGGTAATGACCGGCCGCTCCTTGCGCCATTCAAACGCATACCCTTTCTCCAGCGAGAAGGTCCGCAGATAGAGGACCTCATCGATGGTCGCCGGGGTCTTGAGAATCGGCTTCGCATCGTCGGCCCAGGCCGCGCACGGAACGGCGGCCACCGCACACATCAGCACAAAACCAAGAAGCTTCATCGCTTGCGCCCTCGTTTCTATGATGGGGGGGCGGCGGAAAACCCCGCGCGCCGCCCATCTCGCTCGCCCACGAACTGCGTTCGGGGCCAGCGTCTTACCGCCTACTCACACACAAACGCCGTCAGACGGATGTCATCGATGTTCCAGCCGCAATAACGCCATCCGCCGTCGGTCGTTCCCATGACCCAACGCAGGTAGACCGTGGACTGGTTGTCCGCGTACTGCGAGATATCCAAATCCTGGAAGACCCAACTGGTGTCTTCGATCGTCGTGTCGTTCTCCCAGACGGTGTACCACGTCGAGCCGTTTGTGCTGACTCGGACATACGCGTGATCGTAGAGCGGCTGCTCGACCCCCAGCCACCGCCAGAACGTCAGGTGCACCTGGGCACGCCCGGCGCAGTTGATCGCGCCGGAGGTCAGGTATTGCTCCGACAGGCTGTTCTCGTAGTCGCCGCTCAGGTTGTATCCGTAAACGTTCGTGCCGGTGTAGCCGTTGGTGGGGTCCGGTCCGCCGTATTCGCCGCCGCCGCCGGTCGGATGGCCAAAGGCCCAAAGGCCCGTCGTCGTCCAGCCGGGATTCGTATCGAGCAGGTTCTCGTAGAACGCGACATACTGCCCGACGCCGGGGCTGAAGGTGTTCACGGGCGCGCCCGCCGGCTCCGTCACGTAGCCGCTCTCGGCGCCCTCGGCGCTAAAGTAGAGTTCCGGGTTCTGGCCGCAACTCAGCCCCGGCAGCGTCGCCCGGTAGCGGACGCCCTCGACGAAGACCAGCGGCTCCGTGATGAAGTCGCCGTCGTCGTACCGGTAATGCACCGCGGGCGTCCCCGGCGCCAACGTCTCGTTCATCGTGAAGATGTCCACGTCCAAGACGACCGAGTCGCCGGGCGGGAGGAGCACGGGAGCGCCGCCGACCACGCTGATGCTCAAGAAGACGTTGGGCGGGCGGTCGCTCGTCAACTCGATGTCGTCGAGGCCAAGCCGCCCACGGACGTCACCCCAGGACGGACCGAAGTCGAACCGAACCGCGACGACGTTCGTCAGGTCCAGCCCCGAGCCGTTCCGCAGAAAGTCCGTCAGGCGAAGACGAATCGTCTCGAACTCGTTGTGCCAGCCGCTGGAGCGCTGGTAGGGCTCCTCGATGCCACCGCCGGCCCCGCCGATGTTGATCGAGGCGGTCGTGCCGTCGCCGTCGCGCAGCGTGACGGTAAACGCAAGGTCGCCCAGGGCCGCGGTCGTGTTCGGGTGCTGCGTCCCCTGGCAGGCTCGGAACGACAGGTAGTCGTATGGCGTGACGTCCCGCGCGGCCGGCACGACCTCCTGTTCGTAATAGCGGTCGGCGCTGGTCCAATCGAATACGACGCCTCGGCTGTCGTCCGATCCTTCCGACGAAGCGTGCGTCATGCCGTTCATCGGGTCGCTGGTCGTCCAGGAGAAGCTCGTGTTGTTGTCGTCGAGGCGCGCCTCGGTCAGGTTGGTCACGGTGTACGTGACGCTGCCTCCGGAACTGCTCGTGCCGGCCGAGGTCTGCGTCTGGAAGTCATCCAGGACGAAATTGCCCGCCGGCGCAGCATTGTGGTACGTATTGTTCACGACGATGCACGTACCCGTCGGGGCGCCGATGGGATGGAACTGCTCGTACTGCCGCCAGAAGAAGTCCACGGCGGGGATGTTGCCTTCGAGATAATGCTTGGCCAACGGCAGGAACATGCCCTTCATGATGAGGTGGGTGTTGGTACGGCCGATGAGGCACGGCCCATACGCGACGCTGCCGGCCGGCGGGTAATTGTGAAAGTCGCCATGGCCGGCGCCCTGGACAACCGTGCTGTGGCGAAACCGCGTCGCTCGATCATGCAGGTGGAACGTCTGGCACAAGTCGCAGCTCGCCGAGCCGTTCACGTCGTCGTCCGCCGAGGCGGTCCACAAATGGTAGTTCGCCTCGTGGGGGTTGGAGTTGGCGGTCTTCAAGAAATCCGTCGGCAACATGCTGCTGAGCAGAAGGAGGTCGGCCGCCGTAAAGTGCTGAGGCGTGTACGTGCCGTCGATGATCCGGTCGTACGCCCGCGTGATGCCTTCGGCGCCGCGGCTGTGGCCGATCCACATGATGCGGTGAGAATCGATGTGCCCGTTCAGCACGCCGCCTCCAATCGTCGCCTGGTTTCCGATGATGTAATCGGTGTTGGTCAGGGTCGTCGTCGAGGCGGTCTCGATGCCCGGCCCCGTGTTGTTCTCGTGGGCCATCACGATGTAGCCGTACGAGGCCAGGTGGAAGCCGATGTGATCGTACCATTGGTAATTGTGGCCGTTGCCGTGGCTGATCACGATCAGCGGGAGCTGGCCCATCGA
>CAZERK010000296.1:3513-5119 GCA_964514515.1 uncultured Planctomycetaceae bacterium | reverse complement strand
GCGTAGAGGAAGCTGTCGCCACGAAACTCGGAGGCGAGCATGAGCAGAAAACCGCTGCTGGGGATCAACCGAGACAGCCAGTCGAACACCAGACCGGGGAAGATGAGCAAGCTGCTGGCGAAGATGATGGGCATCACGCCGCCGTGATTGACTCTCAGCGGCAGATACTGGCGCTGCCCGCCGTAGACACGCCGGCCGCGCGTCTGCTTGGCCTGTTGGATCGGGATACGCCGCTGACCCTGCGTGATGAGGATCGAGCCCCCGACCACGCACACGAACGCGACGATCAGAAACAGGATCTTCCCAGGCCCGAACTGCGCCTCGCCCGTCACGTCAACCGTCGCGTTCTGAGCCACCGTGAAAATCGCGCCCGGCATCCTCGCGACGCTGCCGGCCATGATGATGAGGCTCACGCCGTTGCCGATGCCGTACTCGTCGATTTGCTCGCCGAGCCACATCAGGAACACCGTGCCCGCCGTCATCGTCGTCACGCCGATCAGCCAGAAGCAGAGGGTCTGTCCGAAGTTGGTCGACCAGTTGCTGAACTCTGGATACACCAGCCCGGAGCCCTGGATGAACCGGAGCCAGAATGCGCCCTGGATGATGCAGATGCCGACCGTGAGGTACCGCGTGTATTCTTGAATCTTCCGGCGGCCGACCTCTCCTTCCTGCCGCAGCTTCTCCAACGACGGCACAACGGTGCCCAGAAGCTGGAGAATGATGGACGCGGAGATGTAGGGCATGATGCCCAAGCCGAAAACGGTGCTCTGCTGGAGGTTGCCTCCGGTGAACATGGCGAAGTACTCAGTCAACTGCTGAATGCCGCCGCCGCTCGTGTCTCCGCTTAGGTTCTGGAAGTACGTCGTCAGGGCATTCTGATCGACGCCCGGCAACGGCACGTAGAAGCCCACGCGGTAGACGATCAGCAGCCCCAAGGTAAAGAAGATCTTGTTGCGAAGATCCTTCACCTTGAAGATGTTCAGGAACGCTCGGAACATCGCTTGTTCGAACCTCGCTCACCGAAGAGTTGCAGGCCGACGCGCGCGGCCGTAGCGCGCCAGGCCTACGAAGCCGATTCCTCACCGCTTGGAGCGTCCGCCGGCGGCGCAGGCGCCTTCTTGCCCTTGCTCCCGCCTTCTTTCTTGGACGCCGAATGCTTCCCCTGCTTCTCAGCAGACTCCGCCGCCGGCTTGGCGGGCGGGCGCTTGACGAACTTCTTCTTGGGAGGCGGAGACAGCCAGACGACCTTCCCGCCGGCCGCCTCGACGCGTGCCGCCGCTTGCGCACTGAATCGATGCGCCTCCACGGTCAGCTTCTTCGTGAGCTCGCCGTCGCCGAGAACCTTGACGAGTCGCTTGCGGTCCTGGATCAGCCCGCACGCCTCTAGGCTCGCGGCGGTGACATGCCCGCCGTCTTCGAAGCGTTTCTGCAAGTCCCGCAAATTGACGACCTGGTACGCCTGGCGGAAGAATGCGTTGCTAAAACCGAACTTGGGCAGCCGCCGAAATAGCGGAAACATCCCGCCTTCCGACAACGACCAAGCATTGTAGCCGGCCCGGGCGCCCGCGCCCTTTTTGCCCCGCCCGCACCTCATCCCGGGCCCCCG
>CAZERK010000296.1:0-3503 GCA_964514515.1 uncultured Planctomycetaceae bacterium | reverse complement strand
CTTTCGCCCCGACCGACGCGCTTCCGCCGGCGATGAGCGCCAGACTTGGTCGTAATATCCGTGATGTTCATCGCCCACTCATCTCTCTCACGCTAATTCGCCAAGGACACGCCCCGGAGCTTCTCCACGCTCTCGCGGCTTCGCAGCGTCAGCAAGGCGTTCATGGTCGCCTTGACCAGATTCTTCGGGCTCGTTGAACCATAAACCTTTGTCAGGCAATCGCGGACGCCCGCCAACTCCAACACGGCGCGAACGCTCGCGCCCGCGATGACGCCCGTCCCCTCACTCGCGGGACGCAACAGAACACGGCTCGAACCGAACCGGCCGATGACGGGATGCGGGACCGTTGATCCCGCGAGGTTGACGCGCTGCATCGACCGGACGGCCTGCTTTCGAGCCTTCTCCACGGCCGTTGGGACCTCGTTTGCTTTGCCATAGCCGTAGCCGATGTTCTGCTGTCGGTCTCCTGCGACGACCAATGCGCCGAAGCTAAACCGGCGACCGCCTTTAACGACCTTGGCACAGCGATAGACCCGAACGACGTTCTCTTCAAACGCCGGACCTTCTCGCTGCTCGACTTCATGCTTCCTGTGAAACGCCATCGCTTGCACTCATGTCCGCACGACCCGTTCGTCGAAGTCCGTGCGTCTGGTCTCGTTCCTCAACGGCCGTGCCGGGTTGGTCGGTTCGCGGCGCCCCGCCTCGACATCTGGGACCAATGCCTAAAACTCCAGGCCCGCCTTGCGAGCGGCTTCCGCCAGCGCCTTCACGCGGCCGTGATACTTGTACCCGTTGCGGTCATAGGCCGCCTTGCGAATACCGTGCATCCGCGCCCGCTCGCCGAGCAGTTGCCCCACGAGCGTCGCCGCCTCGCGGTTGCCGCCGTGCTTCACCCGGCCGGCCAACTCCTTGCTCTGCGTGCTGGCGGCGCACAGCGTGTTCCCATTCACGTCGTCGATCAACTGCGCGCCGATGTTCTTGAGACTCCGGGAGACGCTCAGTCTTGGCCGGTCCGCGGTCCCGAACAATTTCCGGCGGACGCGAAGCCGCCGTCGCGTTCGTCGTTCACGCTTGATTTCCGCTTCGTTCATCGCCGAAACACCCGTCGCATGCAAAAGTTCGTCAGCCGCGGTCCAACTCGTCTCCAACACGGCCGCAGGCCTGTCGCCGCCAGCTCCGCGGACGGACACACGCTGTGCGCATCCGCACCGCCGCCGCCCAGGAACGACGCCGCGCCGCGCAACCGCCGGCCCCGTTCCAAACGAGCCCCGACCATCAACCGCCGGCGCCCGCAAACGCCTTGCCGGCCTTGCGACGAATCTGCTCGCCGGCGTATCGCACGCCCTTGCCCCGATAGGGCTCCGGTGGGCGCGAGTCCTTGACCATCCGCGCAAAATGGCCGACCACCTGCTTGTCGATTCCGGAGACCGTCAGCTTCGCGGGCGTCTCGTCGCCACGAGCAGCCGGTACCTCGATCGAGACCTTGACGCCGTCCGGAATCGGCAATTTTACCGAATGCGAATACCCAACCGTCAATTCCAGAACCTGCCCGGATTGCGCACAGGCGTAGCCGGTTCCGTAGATCTCCAACTTCCGCTCGTACCCCTGCGTCACGCCGACGACCATGTTGTTCAGCAGCGCCCGCGTCAACCCATGAAACGCCCGATGCTGCGTGCTGTCCGATGCACGCGTCACCTGTACGGCGTTGGTCTTCCCGTCGTGTCCGCCCGCGATCCCAACCGGGTGCGCCCACGTCATGCTGCCCCTCGGACCGGTCACGGTCACCTCTCGGCCGTTGATCTTGACCGCCACGCCCGAAGGCAGCGGGATCGGTTTTTTTCCGATTCGCGACATCTCGTCTTCCTCGTCGGTTTCGAGTCTCGCCTCGCGCCCTGCCATCAGAACTCGCTCGACTCGCCGACGCTCACGCACGTCTTCGATGGGATCCCGTCCCATCGCGCCGCCGTGGCCAGCGTCATCAGCGACGCACGCCGAACGGCTTGCGTCCGACAGCCCGCAGCGGAGTCCAGCGGCGCATCAACACGCCGTGCGGTGCCGCCTAATGCACCGTGCAGACCAGCTCGCCTCCCACCTTCAGCTCGCGGCACCGCCGATCGCTCATCACGCCGCGACTGGTCGAGAGAATGGCCACGCCCAGGCCGTTGAGCACGAGCGGAATCTCGTCCGCGCCCACGTACAGCCGGCGACCGCCCCTGCTGGCCCGCTGAATACTGTTCACGACCTGCTCGCCACGGGGCCCGTACTTCAACGTGATCCGCAGCCGTCCCTGCTGCCCGTCGTCGATCTCTTCCACGTCCGTGATGTAACCTTCGTCCTTGAGCGCCCGGCAAACCGCCAGCTTCATGCCGCTTCGCGGGACCATGACTTGCTTGGCGTGATTGCGGACGCCGTTGCGAATCCGCGTCAACAGATCGGCGATCGGATCACTCCACATGCTACGTTAACCTCGCCCTATTCGAGTCCCTGCCGGAGCGTGCTACCAACTCGCCTTTCGAACGCCAGGGATCTTCCCTTCCAGCGCCAACTTACGGAAGCATAGGCGACAGAGACGGAACTTCCGATAGACCGCTCGCGACCGCCCGCACACCAAACAGCGCGTGTATCCACGCGCCGAGTACTTGGGCGATTCCTGAGCCTTCAATCTCAACGCTTTTCTGGCCATAGCCCGTTACGGCTCCTATTCACCACGGAAGCCTGCTCTTCGCCCACGTCGCCGGCGAGGCCGCTCAACGTCGCCGCCCATCTATCCCCGCGCCCTCGCTACGGTCGTCGCCCTCCCGCACGAGACCAACGACATCCGCCGCCGTTCGGCGTCCCGGCCGCCGCGCCGAATCCGTCAATTCTCCCCGGCCGCCTTCTCTTCACGGCGGAACGGCATGCCCAGCAGCGTCAGGAGTCGCCGAGCCTCGCTGTCGTCTCTCGCCGTCGTGACAATTGTGATGTTCATCCCTTGCTGGAATTCGACCTTGTCCGGGTCGATTTCCGGGAAAACCGTCTGCTCCTGGAGCCCCATGCTATAGTTGCCACGGCCATCGAAACTGTTGACGTTCAGCCCACGAAAGTCCCTCACACGCGGCACCGCCACGTTAATCAACCGCTCCAGGAACTCGTACATCCGCTTCCCGCGAAGCGTCACCTTCAGGCCGATCTCGTAGCCACGCCTCAACTTGAAGTTCGACACGCTCTTGCGCGCCGCACAGATGATCGGCTTCTGCCCCGTAATCTGAGCCAGCTCTCGCTGAGCCGCCTCCATCCGACGCTTCTCCTGAAGCGCCTTGCCCATCCCCATGGACACGACGATTTTCCGAAGCCGGGGGATGGAGAGCCGGTTGCTCCTGCCGAGCTCGCTCTGCAGAGCCGGGAGCACCTTCTCGCGATAACGTTCCATTAACATGGCCATGTGCGAATCCGTCGATGCCTACCAAGTCCCGCCGAGATCGGCGCCTCCGGCGATCAGCGTCTCGTCCCCTCCAAGACCGTCC